>CADBLV010000096.1 GCA_902795555.1 uncultured Eubacteriales bacterium
GGGCCGGCTCAGATCCAGAGAAAAGATCCCCAGGATACTCTTGGCATCCACCACATGGCGGCCTGCCCGCAGATCCATATCGAAGGGATAATGTCCCACGATATTCACAAATTTGTTCACATTCTCCACCAGGCTCAGCCTGATCGTTACTGTTTTCATCCGGAAACACCTCACTTTCTACTCCGGGTGTGCGCTATCATACTCTATTCCCGCGCATTTTGCAACCCTGCTGATCTGTCCGTTTTCTTCCCTGTTCTTTTCTGTTTCCGGCCTCCTTCGGTTCCCTCTCCGGTCAGTCCGTGCCTCCGGTCTGAGCCTTTCCGGGGATTTCCAGGGTCAGCGTTTCCTCTTCCCCGTCCCATTTCCATTCCCCGTCCAAAGCTTCCGCCAGGAACGAAGCCCGGATAAAGTGGCCCTCGCCGAAATCAAAATCATTCACGTCCACGGTCATCTCCGCGCCGTCCACCGCGGCTGCGAATCCGGCGTGCTCATTCAGCAGCGCCAGCGTATACCCTTCCGCCACCAGCACGACGGAGTCGCCTTCGTCCGTCAGCTCCCAGCCCTCCAGGCTCCGGGCCGTGTCATCCAGGCTGATCCGGATATCGTCTCCGTTCCTCTGCATCCGGGGGGACCGGGTCACGGGCACGCCCTCGCTCATCTCCGTCCACTGCAGGGCTTCCCCGCTGCCATTCAGAACGATCCATCCCGCCAGATCCTCATACTCAAGCCGTTCAGGCTCCGTTTCCGGCTGCGGCTCAGCTGTCTCTTCGATTGCGTCCAGGTCCACGTGCTCAACGACCTCGGCCATCGCCTCCGGCGTTGTTTCCGCACCGGGCGTCTCAGTCCCGGCCGCATTTTCGCCGGCCGGTTCTTCCGCCGGTTCCTCTGTCGCCGGAGCCGGCTGCTCCTCTGATTTCTCCGGGATCGCCGCCGGAATTTCCGCTTTCTCCGTCGGCTGAGGCTCCGGAGATGCTTCCGCAGCATCCTCTCCGGGGACTTCTGCGGATGTTTTCTCCGCTTCCGCGGCATTCTCCGCAGGCGCTTCCGTCACCGTCTCCGCAGAGGCTTCCGCAGAGATTTCCCCGATTGGTTCCGCAGGCGTTATGGCGGGTGTCTCCACGGGCGCCGCGGAGGGCGCTGCCTGAGGGGTTTCCGCCGGGGCTTCCTCCCGTGCCGGGCTTTCCGCCAGCGCTCCGTCGGGGATCGGCGTCACGTCTTCCGCCGCATCCGTCAGAGGCGCAGCCGCAGCGGCTGCGGCTTCTTCCGCCTTCCGCTGGGCGGCCCGCTGTTCATAGGTGCCTCCCCGCACGGCGTCGGTTCCGCTTTTCTCCTGATCTTCCCCCGTTTCTTCCGCTGCCGGCGTTTCCTCCGCTTCCGGAGGTTCCGGCGTCAGCTGCGGCGCCGGCGTTCCTTCGGGCGTCCCCGCGGGGGTTTCCTGCGGATAGTGCGCCGCATCGGGGTTTTCGAACAGATTGGTCTGCGTCGTACGTCCGGCGATTCCGTCCTGGGTCAGGCCGTTATAGTACTGGAAACGGCGGACCGCATTCGCCGTCTGCCTTCCGTAGACCCCGTCCGCGGATCCCTCAGGCAGATATCCAAGTTCGATCAGCCGCTCCTGAATCCTGCGCACTTCTGCGCCTCTGGCTCCCGATGCAATATTATGATAAGCCCTGGTATTGGGCGTAATGGTCGGCACGGGCACCGGCGTAACGGACACCGTGGGCTCCGGGGTGGCCGTTGGCTCCTCCGTGGGTTCCGCCGTCGCGACGATGCGGACAGGCTCCGGCCCCGGGGTCGGCTCAGGGGTCACGGCGGGAGTCGATGTGCTTTCCACCGCCACCACCAGCGTCGCAGCCATATAGGCCATCAAAGTCTTCAGAAAATCCATTTCAGACGCACTTCCTCCCCCGTTGAATGCCCTGATTATATCAAACCTTCCCGCCCATGACAAGGGAGGAATTTTATGATAGAATAAGGGCTGTACGAATCTCAGGCACCCGGAGGTCTCCCATGGAAAAGCTCGAAGCCAGCATCATCGGCACTGTTTTCCGAAACGCGGAAAACGGCTACTCGGTGCTGTCCGTTCGTTCCGGGCGAAGTGAATATACGGTCGTCGGCTCCCTGCCGGAGCTGAGCCCCGGAGAGCAGGCGGTTTTTTCCGGCGAATGGACGGAACACAAGTCCTATGGCCGCCAGTTTAAATGCGTCTCCTGCGAAATTCAGATGCCCACCACCCTGCTGGGCATTGAACGCTATCTGGCCAGCGGCGCTGTCCGGGGCATCGGGCCTTCCACCGCCGCACTGATCGTGGCGCACTTCGGGGAGGAAACCATGTCCGTTCTCGCGGAGCATCCGGAGAGGCTGGCAGAGGTTTCGGGTATCGGCCGGAAACGGGCCTCCATGATCGCCGAAAGCTTTGCGGCCCAGCAAGGCGCGCGGCAGGCCATCATCTTTCTTCAGTCCTACGGCGTCCCTGCTCCGCTGGCCATCCGGATCAGCCAGTTCTACGGCGACCGGACTCCGGAAGTCGTTCGCCAGGATCCCTATCGGCTCTGCGACGACCTGGAAGGCGTGGGCTTCCGTACCGCGGACCGCATCGGCCTGGCCCTGGGCTTCGCCGCCGACGGGGAAAGCCGGATCCGCTGCGCCCTGAAGTTCCTGCTGCGGGAGGCAGCCTCCGGCGGCGGGCACTGTTTTCTTCCGGAGGAGCTGCTGAAAAAGCAGGCCGCTGCACAGCTTCAGGTGCCCGCGGAGCGCTGCGCCCTGATCCTGTCAAAACTGCTGTTTTCCCGTGAGCTGATCGCTGAAATGGGCGATCCGGGCGAAGGGCGCCGTTTCTATCTTCCGGAGTTTTTCCGGGCGGAGAAGGAAGTCGCCCGCCGTCTTCAGGAGCTCATGGCCGCCATCCGCCCCGGCGCCTATGCTCAGGCCGGCCGGGCCATCACCCGCTTTGAACGGGACCATGGCATCTCCTTTTCCTCCCGCCAGCGGGAGGCGATCTCCCAGGCACTGGAAACCGGGGTATTCGTCATTACCGGCGGCCCCGGAACCGGAAAAACCACGATCATCAACTGCATTCTGTCCCTGCTGTCCCCGGAAAACGAAACCCTGCTCTGCGCCCCCACCGGCCGGGCCGCCAAGCGCATGACGGAAGCCACCGGAGCCGAGGCGAAAACCATTCACCGCCTGCTTGAATCCGGCGGCGAAGAGGGCACCTTCGCCCGAAATCAGGACCACCCGCTGGAAGCCGACTGCGTCATCGTGGACGAAGCCTCCATGATCGATCTTCACCTGATGAAGGCGCTGCTCCGGGCCATCGAGCCCGGAACCCGTCTTCTTCTGGTGGGAGA
>CADBLV010000097.1 GCA_902795555.1 uncultured Eubacteriales bacterium
CATCATCCGTACTTGTAGTTTCATTTAATGCTGCGTCCGTCCCGGGGAATTCCGCATCGTTCTTCACGCTCCCCTGTGGCTTCGCGTCCACGCCCCGACCCAGCGCTTCAAGGGTATAGACTCTCGATTCGGAAGAATCACCGTTCTGGAATCGAACGGTCACGGTTTCCTTTAAAATGTTCATGTCGATCACGGTACCGTTTCCGTCCGGAGTTTTAATTTCCCTGCCCATCTTCGGCATCCGTTTGCGAACCTGTTCATACTGTTCCTGCTCGTATTTCAGGCAACACATCAGCCTTCCGCAAACGCCGCTGATCTTGGTCGGATTCAAAGAAAGGTTCTGTTCCTTGGCCATTTTGATGGAAACAGGCTGGAAATCCGCCAGAAAAGCCCCACAGCAAATCGGTCTGCCGCATTGTCCGAGGCCTCCGAGCATCCGCGCCTCATCCCTCACGCCGATCTGTCGAAGCTCTATTCTGGTCTTAAAAACTGATGCCAGATCCTTCACAAGCGCCCGGAAGTCAACCCGCCCGTTCGCCGTGAAATAAAACAAAATTTTGCTGCTGTCAAAGGTGTATTCAACTGAAACAAGCTTCATTTCCAGATTGTGCTCGGCAATTTTCCGCTGGCAGATTCCGTAAGCCTGTCGTTCCCGTTCCCTGTTCTCAATGCTTCGCTGGATATCCTGAGGCGTCGCAACCCGAATAAGTCGCTGAATCTCTGCGGATACCTGATCTTCCTCGACTTCGCGGCATCCCACGACAACCTCGGCCAGATCAAGTCCGTGTCCGCTTTCTGCAATCACATAATCCCCGGCCTGAACGGTCAGCGAATTCGCATCGTAATAATACAGGGTTCCGTTTTTCTGAAATTGTATTCCGACTATTGTAGCCATTGATTGCCTTCCCCCATAAAACAGAATAACGTTTGTTCAAATACGGTCTGAAAGTTCACTGAAAACTGGATTTCCCGCCGTCCCAGCTGCACCGCGTCATACAGTCTGGAAAACGCCTCCGGCTCTGCCTCACGGAGAAACCGCATCCAGTTCTCCGGCAAAATCCGTTGTAAACCCGGATCCTCCTTTCCAAACCGCGCCTGCATCATGCGATGAATCATGGATTCAAGCACAGTAAACAGAAGATCTGCCTCACCTTTCCTGTTCTTCCATTCATTGGATCGGCTAAGGATCTCGCTTCGCTTTCGGCTTCGAAAAAAAACATTCGTCACATCCTGCACAAACGCTGTGAAATCTTCCTGCTGTGCCATCTGAAGCGCCTTCCCGATACAGCCGTCCGCCATCCCGATCACAGAATCCGCAGTCTCCTCGCTGATTCCCGCCTCGCGCAGCTTTTTTCGCATTGCACTGTCTGAAATGGGATGCAGACGAATCTGATGACATCGGCTGATAATCGTCCGAAGCAACGATTCCGGCCTGGATGAAACCAGCAAAAACCAGGTCCTGTCCGGAGGCTCCTCCAGCGTCTTGAGCAGTGCGTTCTGTGCCTGAACCGTCATGTCCTCCGCGCCTATAATCAATACAACCCGGTTTCCGCCTTCCAGTGGAGTCATACCGCAGATACGGATCATCTCGCGGATATCCTCCACAGGAATCGTAGCTCTTCCATCCTTCATTTCCGGGGAGAGTGCCACGCCTTTCCGGATCACAATCTGATCCGCATGAGCATATTCCAACGCCTGCAGACATCCGTGACAGCGCATGCAGGGTTGCCCCTCTCCTTCTTTGCACAGCAATGCCGCCGAGATCAGGGTGGCCAGAGCTTTCTTTCCTGTGCCTTCTTCCCCGGTAATCAGCAGAGCGTGAGGCAGATGATTCTCTCGAATCTGTTCCTGAAGATAGCGAATCTCGTTTCCCTGTTCAAGGAAATCAGCCATCGTGACGGTCTGGTTCATCACATGCTCAAACCTTCATAAACTGATCTACCGTCAGCACAAACAGTGTGGCTCCACCCACGGTTACCTCAACCGGATAGGTGGAATACTCCCCGTGATTCATCCCGCCGATGGCGGTTGTGGCGGAAGTCATCTGCTTTCTGCTCTTGCATACGGATTCGATGACTTCAATCGCCTCTGAAATTCGTTCCTCCTCCACGCCAAGCAGCAGCGTAGTATTTCCGGCCCGTAAAAAACCGCCAGTAGTGGCCAGCTTTGTCACGCCAAACCCGTTTTTCATCAGCTTGCCCAGTAGTCGGGATGAATCCTCGTCCTGAACAATCGCGATTATCAGTTTCACGTTAAAAGCCTCCTTTTTGAATCATTCAATCAAGTATACCCCACCTTTGTCCGAAAATCAAGTTTTCGGGTTCCGGTCTTGCGACATCCTTCCCGGAATGGTATGATAGGCACGGGTTCCTGTATCAGGCTGATCGGTAATGCTTTTCGTGCGTTCAGAAAACTGGCAGACGTCGGTTGGTGCCGGGTGCAGCCCGATTTCTGGCAGATGGTATAAAAAAGGCCGGAAACCCTCTTAAACAAGGGCTTCCGGCGTGTGCGGCCGACGGGACTTGAACCCGTACCTGTTGCCAGACACGCCCCTCAAACGTGCGCGTATGCCAATTCCGCCACGGCCGCAGAACGAGTTGAATTATAAACGCTCTTCGGCGTTTTGTCAAGACCCTCAAAGGAGACTTATTTTATTCGTAATCCGCCTGAGCGGGAATGAGTAGCTCTGCATGTGATTCGTACTCCACAGCAAGCTGTGGACGGATCATCAACAAAATAGTCAACCGAACAGACTGTCAGATGTGAACCTGCAGTTCACAGAGGAGTAAATCATAAAGGTGGATAAAGAATGAACATCATGACCAGAAACCCATTCTTCAAATCAGGCTTCAAGGTTCTTCTGTTCCTGCGGTACCGGGTGCTTCACCTGGCGCTTGGCCTGATGATTTGCATGAGCGCTTCCGGACTGCTGCTCTCCGCTTCTTCCGCATCGGTCATAGGCTCATCCGCAGCCGAGTCTTCTGCCGTGTCCGATATGTCTTCCGCAGGTGAATTCGGCTTTTTCCTCAACACGGCCATTCGCAGCTATGCAGATAATATCTTCCTTCTCCAAACACCTGAGCCGGGATCCTATGTAATTACTGTTCGTGACTCGACAACGGTTTATCGTATCCTCACCGGTTCGATCAGTTGTGCAGGACAAACCGAAATCCACTGGGATGGTGCAGGCTATAACGAAGAGCGACTTGATCAGCGAAAATACGATATCACGGCATCCTTCACAGGTGAAAGTGGCATCGTTTTCGAAAGCAGCCTCATTCATACGGTCGCCTACAGCGCCCAGGCTATCAATTATGCTCTTCCGTCCTCTGATGTGCTGAACCTGCGCTGCCGGGATCAATGGTTTCTCGAATGTAAAGCTGTAATGGACGGAACCATCGTCCTCGATTTCATCCCGCAGAAAAAAGCTCAATCAGCAGCGGTTCCTTCGAAAACGGATCCAGTCTTCTCTGTCAGATATCCACTGAAAGGCGGCGATGTTACGAAAATCACTTTTAAACAGCTTACAGCAACACGTCGCCCCGCCCTCGGAACCTACACTGTGAAAGCATACGATCCACGCAATCCCGCCTTCGGTAAAGAATTTGTTCTCACTGTCGTTGATGAAGATCAATCCGTTCTCCCCATCACCCCGACCGGAGACCTTATTCCTTCTGAAACAGCAGATGATGCGGAAATCTGGGCAATAATGATGGAGCCATCCGTCGTGGTCGACATCGGATTCCATCAACATCAGGCAATCCGGGAAGCTCCGGATGATAAATCCAGATCTCTCGGAACCGTTCATGGCCAGACACAGGCCCTGAAGGTCATAGAAGTGAACAAAAACGGCTGGTCACGCGTCGGCGCCTGGAATCACGAAACCGGATCCTACGTGGAGGGATGGGTTCCAACCAACGTACTGAAATGGGTTCGTCCACAAAAAGACTACGGTCTTCTATTTGATAAGACAAAGCAGACACTGGTCGTTTTTTATCAAGGAAAGCGTTTGGATACGCTTCAAATCTCCACAGGTAAAGCAGCTGAAAACCATGAAGATCAGGAAACTCCGTCCGGGGCATTTCTCACAGGAACCCATCGGAAGGGGTTTTCATCCAACGGGAAGAAATTCGATTATGTCATTCAATATGACGGAGGCAATATGATCCATCAGATTCCGTATCGATGGGGAAACAATAAGCGGGATTTTGCCGTCGGAACCGAAGCACTGGGAGAAAAAGCCTCTCATGGCTGCATTCGGGTGCAAGCCGATCCAAGTGAAAAAGAAGGCCTGAATGCCTATTGGCTCTGGACCCACATCCCCTTTGGAACCCGTGTAATTATTCTCGGAGATTAAAATAATCAATTCACAATATACTTCGAAATCCTGTTTATCCATCACTGTGCCCGAGTTGAATCGCGGAGGCCTGCTCATCCATAAAGATAGTAAGTACACTCAAGGCGCCCGTTATACATTCTGCGTTTTCTGTCCGCCCGCTTCCCAAAGAACCGTTCAAACGCGGGATCGGAGGTAATTGCGCAAAGCGCCCATCCCGGATGACGTCTCTGAAGCATATGAAGCTCATGATACAACTTTCGGCATTCTCGCTGGGTTTCCATTCTCTCTCCGTAAGGTGGATTGCAGATGAAAACGCCTTTTTCCCCGTTAAGCTGCAGTTCCTGCAGGGGCATGCAGGCAAATGGGATGGCTGGTGAAATATCTGCCTGTCTCTGATGGCGACCGGCCAGTTCCAAAGCTTCCGGATCGATGTCCGTTCCGGAAATGAGCAAATCAGCACATGCTGATTCCCCAGCTTCTGCCTCCGCGCGAATCTCCCGGAAAATGTGCTTATGGGCAAAGGCGAAATGTTCCATCTCGAAAAAGCGATGGAGCCCGGGGGCGCGGTTTATCGCCATCAAAGCGGCCTCAATCGGAATGGTTCCCGTCCCGCAGCACGGATCGTGCAGCCGCGTTCCGGGACGCCAGGGGCTGATCTCAATCAGAGCAGCCGCCAGTGTCTCCCTTAAAGGCGCCTTTCCGTTCCATGTCCGATATCCCCGATGGGCCAGTGACTCTCCTGAAGTATCCAGCAGCAGGCGAACCCGATCGTTCCGCACGGAGACAAACACGGAAAAATTCTCCCCTCGCTCCTGAAAAGACTCTCGATGAAGCGCGCCCTTCAGCCGCTCAATCAGCGCTTTCTTGGCGATAGACTGGCAGGCCCGCTGGCTGCTCAGCGTGCTCCGTACGCTTTTGCATGTGATGTTGAAAAACTCGCTTCCGTCTGTATATTCTTCCCATGGAACGGAAGAAACCAGCTGAAACAGGTCCTCAAACGAGGTGCATCGTCCTTCTGCCATCAGGATATAGATCCGCTCGCTGAAATGGCTCCAGAGGTTACATCGAAAAAGCCCTGCCTGATCTGTGATAAATCGAACGCCGTTGGTTTCAGTCTGCACTTCGTCCATGTGCAACCGTTTCAACTCGGCGCTGACCAGACCTTCCAACCCGAATGCCGCTCCTGCATAGCAATCAAACGTCTGTCTTTCCATTCCTCTCCCCTCCTGGCAGATCCCAGTTTACCCGGAAAAAGCACCCACGTCAATGGGCTTGACGAATCCCTCGCAACCCGTTATACTGCAATTGTATGAACGCCCTGCAAAATGCTCAAAAAAAGAATTGTGAGGTGGAATCATGGTCAGCCGTTTTGAACCCACTTTTGAATCCCTGCGCACATACAGAGCCCCGGATTGGTTCCGAAATGCAAAATTTGGCATCTGGAGCCACTGGGGCCCTCAAAGCGTTCCCATGTTTGGCGATTGGTATGCCCGCAACATATATATTGAAGGAACCCCGCAATACGAATATCATCTCCGGCATTATGGCCATCCCTCCAAATTCGGATATAAGGACATCTGTGCCCTCTGGAAAGCGGAAAATTTTGATCCATCCTCCCTCGCGGACGCTTATTATCGTGCAGGAGCGCGATATCTCATGACACAGGGTACTCATCACGATCATTTTTTCAATTACCATTCCGCCATCAATCGTATGAACAGCGTCAACGTCGGCCCCCATAAGGATATTCTTGCACTCTGGAAAAAAGAAGCGGATCGCCTAGGGATGGCTTTTGGCATCAGTGAGCATCTCGGCGCATCCTTCTCCTGGTGGCGGGTGAATAAGGGCTGCGACAAATATGGTCCCTATGCCGGCGTCCCCTATGACGGAAATGATCCTGCTTATCGGGATTTCTATTATGCAAATCAGGAACACGGCACGGAAAACCCACTGGAAGCTTCTCCCTGGTACACAGACAATCCGGAATTCCAGGCCTATTGGCAGCGCTGTGTTTTCGAAATGATCGATCGTTTCCATCCAGATCTTCTCTATTCTGACGGAGTCCTTCCCTTTGGTGATCACTGGCTTTCTGAGCAGGGGAAAGATCAGGACCCCTCGGTTTATCGTCTGGGCCTGGAGGCGGTTGCCCATCTTTATAACACATCCATTGCCGATCACGGTGAAAACCGCGCCGTCTATCTTCAGAAGGATCGCCGCCCAGAAATCTTCAGTGTCGGCGTCCTTGATATTGAAAAGAGCCAGCTCCCTGGAATTATGCCCGATCCCTGGCATACTGACACCTGTATCGGAAACTGGTTCTATGATGTCCATTCGCCTTATAAGCATCCCGATCAGATTATCGAAATGCTTGTGGATATTATCTCCAAAAACGGTGTTATGCTTCTCAACATTCTTCAGCGTCCTGACGGAACGATCGACGATGAAGCCAAATTCATCCTCGATCAGCTGGCGTCCTGGTTCAGCGTCAACAGTGAAGCAGTTTACGAAACCCGTCCATGGCATGTCTTTGGCGAAGGTGATACGCGCGTGAAAATTGAAGGCTTCACGGAAGAAAAAACTGCCTGGAATCGTTCGGATTACCGTTTCGTTCAGAAAGCCGGCGCAGTCTATGCCTTTATGATGGGCGCTGCCCCGGGCGAAACGGTTGCTCTCCGAAGTTTTGCCGAATATCCGGTCTCCTCCGTGGAGCTCCTGGGCGTCGGCCCTGTTCCGTTCACGCAGGAATACGGCGTCCTCCTGGTTTCCCTCCCCGCCGTCCTCCCTTCCATCTGCGCAAATGCTCTGAAGATCATTGCTCGCGGTGCCGCCGACTGATTAAAAAATGCATGCAAAAGCCGCCCCGAAAAATATCGCGGCGGTTTTTGCAATTTCAGAACCTGTTTTCGAGCCTTTTGCATCTTCACGCATTCAGATACTCAGGGCTTTTGCAGCAGGAATACGGCAGCGTCATGGGGCGGGAGCACCGCCTGCACCTGCCGGGATGGGCTGTTTTCCCGTCCGGTCCACAGTTCCCGGATCGTCGGGCAGACTCCGGCAGGTAGTTCAGGTATCGCCGAAACCCTGTACTTTCGGTTCCGCAGGTTAAACAGAGCCAGATACCACCCGTTCCCATCCAACCGCGGAGCAATCCAGACACTTTCCTCTCCCGTCGTACGGAGGGGATGCGCACCGCAGCTCTCCCGCAGAATTGCCAGCACATCCCCGTTCGTCAGAAGAGACAGCGTAAATACGTCGTTCTTCGTCATTTCGCCGCCGATCATCATCGGGGACCGCATCATACACCACAGGGTCATCATCGTACGTTGCTCAGCCTGTGTGAAATGCGTCCATTCAGTCTCATCCTCACACTGCCTCAAAGCGCCGACCGGAAGCATATCCGCGTCCGGCCAGTGACCCGGCGCGGCATGAATGCACCATTTCTCCGCCCGTTCGAACATATCCTTCAGCAGTCGCCAATCATCCCAGAAGTCATCTGTGATGCGCCACATATTGGCGTATTGCTTCAGGTGCTCCGCCTCTGCCAGTGGGGCCGGTCCGGGGCTCAGACTCAGCACCATCTCCCGGCCGCAGTTCCGGCAGGCTTCGGAAATCACTTCAATTTCCCGCCGGCAATGAGGGTATTCCCGGGCAATATCGTCGCACTTAACGAAGTCCACGCCCCATGACGCGTATAGGCGAAAGATGCTGTCATAATAGGCACGGGCTTCCGGCTCTTGGCAGCGCAGCCCGTACATATCCGGATTCCACGCGCAGATGGAATGCGGGTTAGCCGCTTGGTCGCATCGGAAAAGGCTGTCTGCGATAGGCAAACGGCGATGTGCTGCCGCACGGGGCAGACCCCGCATGATGTGGATGCCGAACTTCAGGCCCAAAGAATGTACATATTCTGCCAAGGGAGCAAATCCCTCGCCGCCCTTCGCGCTTGGGAAACGATTCTGTGCGGGAATCAGGCGTCCGTATTCATCCATGGCCAGTTCGGCAAACGGTGCATAGCTGTGATCCGCTGCATCCGGACGGGCCCACTGGATATCCACCACAACGTATTCCCAGCCATATGGTTTCAGATGTTCAGCCATATAGCGGGCATTTTGACGAACCTTTTCCTCTGTCACTGCAGCCCCGTAGCAGTCCCAGCTGTTCCATCCCATCGGAGGTGTCGTGGCAATCATATGCATTCTCCCCTTTCTTTTCTTTCTCTCCTCTTTCGACACACAAACCGGTCCATCAGCAACAGCAGAGCAGGCAGAAGCGTTAGTACAAGGATTACGGACATCAGTGCGCCGCGGGAAATCAGAAGGCCGATACTGGAGATATAGTAGATGCTGCACTGTTTTCCGATGATAAACCCGGCAGTAATCAGGATGATGCCGGAGGTGAGCACGGTCGGCAGCGCAGTGTGCAGCGTTTGTTGAATCGCGTCTTTCCGGGTAAGGCCCTTTCCCCGGAAAATCCGATACTGATCGGAAACAAGAATGCCGTAATCGATGGTGGCACCCATTTGGATTGACAGACAGATCAGATAGGAGATGAAGAAGAGCGGCTGCCCCGCCATGCGGCTGATGCCCATGGTGATCCAGATGGCGCCTTCGATCACGAACACCAGGATCACAGGGAGCACAAAGGACCGGAAGGACAGGATCACAATCAGCAGAATCGACAGCAGCGTGATCAGGTTCACCTTCATCAGATCACTCCGGAAGGCGTTGCCGATATCATAGGTAGACATAGGTCCGCCGGTGATATAATACTGGTCGCCGTAAATCTGCCGCACCGTCTCAAGAATCTTCCCCATGCATGCGCTGAAATCCGGATCTGTCACATCAAAAGCCGGTTCCAGAAGCAGTCTGTGATATCTTTTCCCAATGAAAACTTTCCGTGCGGATTGCAGCTGGGTCTTAAGCTCACGTATGGATTCATTTCCCCCGGCAAAGGTTTCAGCGGCGTCCAGCAGTCGATCCGCCCGCACGCTTTCTCCGAATCCGTTGGCCGTGAAGAAAAGAGAAACCAGGGTTTGATCCACGCCTGTCATCTCAGCCGTCTCCGCCGGAGTATACTTTTTCAGGGCAGCTTCGCCGGTAGTCACCATGGCGGTGATCTGGCCGATCATGGGAGAGCCGTTCTCACGGGTGAGGATTTGCAGTGCCTGAACCGTCTCCCGCTGCCGGTCGTATTCCTCGTCGCTTTCATCCCCTGGAACAAGCAGCACCAATGGGTTTGAAGTACCGAAAAGGCCACTGATCCTGCCCGATTCCGTTTTGAAGGAATCTCCGGCCTCCGTGAACGTATATTTGTTTTGGAAGGAGAAAAAAGCCCCGCACAGCACAATCGCAATCATCACAGCCGCAACGGGCTTCCTCCCGGCATAAATGGCCGATCCCATCTTCTCCCCGCCGAAACGGATCGGACGGTGACGCGTTTTGTGAAGCAGATTTTTCATCAGCAAAGTCAGGGAAGGCATCAGCAAAAACACGCCAAGCATGCTGATGATGATCCCTTTGGTCAGAACCAGCCCG
>CADBLV010000098.1 GCA_902795555.1 uncultured Eubacteriales bacterium
CAGCGCTTCGTGGACGAAGACCGGCCGGGGTGAAACCGTTAGCATACCTGTTGTTTCAGGGAGAAGATGGATTTAATCCTGCTGCGCGGCGCGGATGCTTCTGCGGATGGTTTCAAGGGAGACGTCGTGCTCGGCGGCCAGGGCGGCCAGATCGTCATATTCCGGCTTGGAGCGGGTCACGCCCATGCCGGAGGCATGCTTGACACGAACGGGACCGAAGGGTGTTTCTTCTGTTACGATTTCTCTTTTCAGCACATAGCGGGTCAGATTCTGATGGCGGACACCGAGGGTGGTGGTGTGCTTCATGATCAGCCGGGCCAGGTCATCCGCGTTTTCAGGATTGCAGATCACGCTGAACAGGATGCCCGGGCGGCTTTTTTTCATGCCGATCGGCTGGGTATAGACATCGTATGCTCCGGCTTTGAAGAGGATGTTCATCGCGAAGCCGATATCCTCACCGGTCATATCGTCGATATTGCATTCGAGCTTTACCACGTCTTCCCGGACATCGGCGCCTTCGCCAAGGAAGGCACGGACGCAGTTGGCCCGTTCGAAATCTTTCTTTCCCATGCCGTATCCGATGGCCTGGGCAGCCATGACGGGGCGGTCGCCGAACCGGGAGGCAAAATATTTCAGAAGAGCCGCGCCTGTCGGCGTGCAGAGCTCTCCCTGCACCTGTCCGCCATAGGAAGGAACCCCCTGAAGGATCAGGGCCGTGGCAGGCGCCGGGACAGGAAGAATGCCGTGGGCGCAACGCACATGGCCGCTGCCCACATGAACGGGGGAGACGATGACCTGATCCGGATGAAGGTGTTCCATCAGCAGACAGACATTGACGACATCCGCGACGGCATCCATGGCGCCGACTTCGTGAAAATGCACTTCGGCGACAGGACGGCCGTGCACATGACTTTCCGCGTCGGCAATCAGCCGATAGACTGCCTTCGCGTCTGCTTTCACTTTTTCCGAAATATCCAGCCGGTCAATGATCCCAAAGATATCCGCCAGGGAAGAATGGTGATGATGATCGTGGCCATGAGGATGCGCGTGATCGTCATGTTCGTGAGAATGTTCGTGGTCATGCGAATGCGCGTGATCGTCGTGTTCATGATGATGATCATGATGATGATCGTGCTCATGCGGATGTTCAGGATGATCCTGAACATCCAGGGACTCCTCTTCCTCTCCGTTGACGGTTACTTTCATATGCGTCCCGGTGATGCCGCATTTGATGGCCGGTTCGGCGGATACCCGCACGCCCGGTAATCCCAGAGAATTCATTTTATCCAGGATGGCCTGACGGTCTTCCACCAGCTCCAGCAACGCCGCGGTCAGCATGTCGCCTGCCGCTCCCATCGCACATTCCAGATACAGTGTTTTCATCGGTATGTCTCCTTCCCATCATGGTGAGCGAAAATCGTTGAGGAAAAAATTTCCCGTTTTATGTGATTCATTGATTATTTCCGGGGGCTCGTCTCTTGTGCCATTTCCAGTGGGAGAAACGATCGGAAACAATCAGTACTTCCTGCTTCGTATGATATGACTCGCAGATCATTTTCAGGGGTTCGCTATTCACTTCCAAATCTGCGAATCAAGAGGAGAAGTATGGCGGCTATCATGCGCTGCAGTCAGTTGAAGATGCTTTCTTCTGTGTTCTTGCTTCGTCGTTCAGGGCCTGACCTTGTGTGTTTGCTTCGGTATTCAGGGCCAGGGCTTACGCTTTCTTCTCAGTATTCAGGGACAGGCCTGCTCTTTCCATAGCGATGACCAGGATGGGAATCAGAATGATGTGCAGGATGATGCCTGGGATGGCGTTGGTGACAGCGCCGGAGAGAAACAGCGCCCAGGTGAAGCTGCTTTCGGACAGGCCGGCGAGAATGACGCGGGCGACACCCCAAAGCAGACGCCCGGAGATCATGGACAGGATCAGAACGAGATAGACGGTTCCCTTCTTTCGGGGGAGCGCATGCCAGAGAAAACCTGCCATGGCGCCATATACCGCCAGCTCGAAGGCCATGGCAACGGCGGAGGGGAACATGACGGGCATTCCGAACATCACTGAGCGGAGGAGGGGAGCGATGAACCCTACCGCAAGCCCCCAGGGCCAGCCGCACATGAAGCCGCAGAGCAGGGCGGGAATATGCATGGGGCACAGCATGGAGCCGATTTCCGGGATCTGGCCTGTAACAAAGGGCAATACCAGCGCGATGGCCAGATACAGGGCAGCGTAGGTCATTTTGCGAATCTGCAGCGCGGTTTGCATCCGATTGCGTTCTTTCATCTTCGGGAACACTCCATAGGAAATCACTTCGATCATTCTGATTTTACAATATGAAGTTGACTCTAAGTCAAGTGCCTGAGCGGCTCTTGAATACAGAGAAGGTTTTTTATTCAGTTTTCGCCGTGTAAACGATATGGACAGGGTGAAAAATACATGCGGGGGGAGAGAAATGACCGGCGGAGATATGCATGGGTCGGCAAACGGCTCAAACCGTCAGTTGCGCGAGGGTAAGGGTGCGTGATATAATATACTGAAACTCTTTCGGGAGGAAAAACGCGTGAAGACGGGCAAGATCAACTGGAAACTGCTGATCCATACAACCCTGTGCATCCTGCTGATGACGGCGCTGGTGCTGGGGTTTGAGGGCGTACTGGCTCTGAGGGAAGAGGCAGGAAATCTGGTGGAGCGTGTAAGGATTATTCCAGACCGCCTGCAGGAACAGGAGGAGCTGATCCGACAGGGCGAGGACGATTATCTGGATTATGATCGCGGCCTGGCGGAAGCGACCGCTCAGCTGATCAGCGCTTATCGCAGTGAAATCACGACGGAAAGCCTCAACACAATCGCCCGGGTGACGGATCTGGTCCATCTGACGCTGTTCAACCCGGACGGAAGTATTCAGGCGACGACGCTCACGCCCGAAGATCATGATACAATGGAGCGGGTCACGGAGATGGCCCGGAAGCTTCAGGAAACCGGCACGGACACGGAAGAAGTGGACGATGATCTTTCGCTGATCTGGTATTCCAGAACGCTGGAAGACGGCAGGATCTATATTTCCGCGATCAACTCATCGGATATCGCGGAATACCGCAAAACGATGGAAGAAGAAGACCGAGTGCTCTCCCGGATGATGGAAGATATGCCCGGTTCAATATATGTGATCAACCCGGGGAAGGTGACCTGCTGGCCGGAACAGGAACGGTCAGATCAGGAAATGATCGAGCTGGAAGCAAAACTCAAGGCGCTGGAAACCGACGGAAACCGGGTGGATCTTTCCTTAGGAATGAGCGATTCGGACAGGCCGGTGCGGGTTTCGGTGCAGCCCGTGGACGGCAGGCTGTCCGTCACCGTCTGGTATCAGCCGAAAGACACAAAATATGAGCTGGCGGCTGTCCTGCCCTTCGGAAATGTGACCGCGAAGCTGGGGCTGGGTTTTGCGATGGCGGTTCTGACCGCGTCGGTGATGATCGCCTGGATTCTGTACTGCAGACGGGTGATTTATGTTCAGCCGGGAGAAAAGAAAGAAACCCGGGAACTGCGGCGGGAAGCCTCCGGCAAAGCCCGACCCGGCCTGACCGTGGCGATGATTATTCTGCTTGTGATGGCCCTGTTTTTCCAGGTGCTCAACGCGCTTGATTCCTTCACCACCCAATCGGAGGACAATATCAACTGGATGCGATCCAATCTGGATGCGCTGCTTGAGCGGCAGGAACGCACAGAAAAGAACTTCGGGAAACGCAACCGGGAAAAAGCGGGTTTTATCAGCGAGATTCTGTCCCAGGATAAGACCTGGCTGAAGGCGCTGACGAAGGAGGATCTGGCGCTGATCTCCCGGATGGCCAGGGCGGATTATACCATCATCTTTGACGAGAACGGAAACGAGCTTCTTTCCGACGGCAACTGGCAGCATCTTCGGATGACTGACAAAACCGTCGCGGAATTCTTCGAACCGTTCCGGAGCGCCCTGAAAGGCGGAGGTCCCTATCTGAAAGGGCTGACAGAGGATCCGATGGACGGGGAAAAACGTTATTTCGTGGCGGTGACATTGCATAATACGGAAAACCAGGTGATCGGATGTATTGTATCCGCCTTTTCACCTTCCCAGTATCTTTCCGAAATTGTTCATCAGGGGATGCGCTTTGTGATGGATCAGGCAGCGGATTACGCGCTGATTCTGGAGGACGAGACGGGAAAGGTCACCTTCTCCATGCTGCCGGACAAGGCTGAGAAAAAACCGATCACGCTCGGCGCCACCAAGGAGCGGATGGAAGATTCCTATGACGGGATGATCAGCCTCGACGGAAGGATGGGCTATCTGAGTATTTTCAGCTGGAATTATCAGACGGTGATTACCCTGCAGTTTCAGAAGTCGCTCGTCGCTGTCTTCTACCGCTTCCTGATGATGGCCCTGCTGCTGATTCTGCTGACGCTGATTTATTATCCCGGAATGTTCCGCCTGGTGCTTCGGGAAAAGATCCGGGAAGCGGCTGAACTGTCTCCGGCGGAGCGGAAGACCGAGGAAGAAAACAGCACACGGAATTCCTCTCTGGAGGTGTTCCCGCTGGCGCTGTCTGCCGCGATCTGTGCACTGACGATTCTCTCGGCGATTCAGAGCGGGTTCATTCCAAACTCCCTGGCCAACCGCCTGATGAGCCGGCGATGGGCCCATTCTTTCAACATCTATTCGCTGACCTATGCCATCATGATCTCCTGCCTGATCAATCTGGGAATCCGGCTGTTCAGGCGCGTGCTGATTGATATCTCCCACCATCTGAGCCTTCGCGGGGAAACGATCTGCCGGCTGCTGGGCAGCATGCTGACCTATCTGGGGATGATCGTGATTCTCTTCTATGACCTGAGCCTGATGGGCGTCAGCGCTCCGACGCTGCTGACTTCCGCCGGTATCCTTTCCCTGGTGGTCGGCATGGGCGCCAACAGTCTGATCGCGGACGTGGTGGCGGGCCTGTTCATGATTTTCGAGGGGAATATCCAGGTGGGCGATCATGTGGAAATGGGCAACTGGAACGGTGTTGTGCAGTGCATCGGCATCCGGACCACCACCTTCCTGACCAATACACAGGATGTCAAGATTATCAACAACTCCAGGATCGTCGATATGACCAACAAGAGCAAGAGTCTTTCTACGGTTACGCTGGATCTGATGATGCCCGGGAATCTCTCGCTGCCCGAGGTGGAGGCATCGCTGGAATCCCTGTGTAAACAGGTGACCAGACGCTGCCGTCGGGTGCATGGACATATCCGGGCGGAGGGCCTGATCGAGGCCAAGCCGGACGGATATCTGATGCGGGTGAGCTTTGACTGCACTGAGAAGAACCGTGAAAAGACTACCATGAAGGTGCGCAGGGAGTTCTATCTGCTCATGCATCCCGAGAAAGCCGGAGACCCTGTGGCGAATGCCGGAAATCCCACCCAGGATGTATCATCCGGCGGGGAGACATCATCATGAGCGAAACCGATGAAGCTCTGTACAACAGATATCTGAAGGGCGATGTCTCCGCCATGGATACGCTCATCTCCCGACACAGCCATGATCTTCGCCTGTATCTGGCAGCGCTTCTGCGCCAGGAGCAGGACGCGGAGGATATGCTGGTGGAGGCTTTCGCGCGGATCATGGCCAAGCGGCCTGAGATTGGGGAAGGACGTTTCCGGGCTTATCTGTTTCAGACCGCCCGAAACCTGTCCCTGCGCCTGATTTCCCGACGGAAGCGACAGATCAGCTTTTTCCCGACGGAGGACATGCCGGCGGAAGGAATGCCTGGGGAGACGATGACGCCGGAACTGACGCTGAACCGGCAGGAGGAATACCGGACGCTCTACCGGAGCCTGGACAGACTGGAGCCTTCGGTGCGGGAAGCGCTGTGGCTGATCTATGTGGAAAATATGAGCTATGCCGAAACAGCCGCCGTGCTGGATGTCAGCCTGAAAAAGGTGGATAATCTGCTGATGAAGGGAAAGCGTCTCCTGCGGAAGGAACTGGAGAAGGAGGGGATTACACATGCGAACGGATAAAGAGCTGATCAGCGTGATTCATCAAAGGGCCGCGGAAATGGAAAAGCAGCGGAAAAAGGCGAGGATCCGGGGAGCCTGCGCTGCCGCAGGCGCTGTCGCCGTTATTCTGATCCTGGCCCTGTTTATGCCATCCATTCAGGAGAGCCTGACCGTGATCAGCCCCGCTCCCGACATGCAGGCCAGCCTCTTTTCCGATCCCCGGGAGTCGGGGTATGTCGTGGTGGGCGTGGTCGCGTTTCTGCTGGGCATCGCGGTGACCGTTTTTTGCTTCCATCTGAAGAAACGGCTGCGGGAGAAGGAAGACGCCGATGATTGAGTCCATTGTCAACGGGATCCAGCTGCTGACGGCGGCTGTGTGTGC
>CADBLV010000099.1 GCA_902795555.1 uncultured Eubacteriales bacterium
CGCTGAATGATCAAGAAAGATAAGCCGGGCGGAACGCTGAATGATCAGCAAAGATGAGCCGGGCGGAACACTGAAACATCAACAAAGGAGGCGGTCAACTGTGTTAACACCGTTCGAACCTGAAGAAATCGACGATCTGGACGAATCCCTGCTGGAAGAGATGGATCAGGAGGAGCTGGCGGATTTCCGGGATCAGCTCGTGGACACTCTGGATCAGATGATCACCGATCGACCGGATCCGGAAGAGGAAGAGGAAGCGTATTACGAGTGGGAAGATCGGGTCAATGTGCTGCAGGATTTGATGGACGCGATTGATTCGAAGATGGAATAGATGGAACGGAACGGGAAGGGCCGTCCCTTTGTTCCGGGTTCATCGCAGGAAGATGGGATTGGTCCATGCGCATCGGCCCAGGGCGTCTGTAACCACCGCGCGTACGTACCGGATCCCTTCATGGATGTCGCATTCCGCGTGCGTAATCTGTTTTCCTGTCGTTTTGCGCAGCGGCATGCGCAGCGTCCGGAAGCTGACGCTCACAGCGTCGCTGCAGTCAAGAAAGGCCCTTCCGTCGCTGAAATAGAAATCATGGATCTCCGGTCCGCAGGAGGAATAGAAGGCGCCGCGATCCAGGGCCTGAAGGATGTCCGCGGCATTGTTTTCCGCTTTGACCATCACCCATCCATGGCAGTGGTGATCCATGCGGTGTCCGTCATCCACAGCGAGGCCGTACACGATCCGGCCTTCGTCAAGGGCTTCGTCCCAGGAAAAAGCCCGGCCGGTATCCAGGTCACTTTCAAACACATTGCCTGTGTTCCAAACCTCGACTCCGAAATTCCCTTTCAGGCAGCGGTAATCGGAAAATGTGGTGCCGGACCACTCAGGGTGACAGTAAAAGGTTCTGAGCCCCCATTCGTGCATCTCGTCAATCATGCCCTGGGCAGCGAAACAGTCGTCGGATCTGCCGTAATGAGGAATGATCTCATCATGGGACGGTCCCTCAGGAGAGGCCGGATCGCCGATCCCGACGATATGGACGCAGAGCGGCCGGTCATTTTTGAAGCCGAGGATCGTCATATCTCTCTCGATGCCGGACAGCATCGTCATCGGAACATCAGTGCTGCTGAGCCGGGAGAAGATATTGTGATCGGTCAGGGCCAGAAAGGCATATCCGTGTTCATGATACGTCCGGATCACGTCTTCCGGAGTGTCCTTTCCGTCCGATCGGGTCGTATGGCAGTGCAGACCGCCTTTCAGAAACGATCCCTCCAGGGAAAACGCATTTTGTCTGATCATTCTGTATTCCTCCTTCTGATGCGCACAACGCGCGATTTTTTTTGCCTCCAATCTTCCGCAGACCATCGAGTCATGAAACGTTCGTTTCAGGCTTTTCACCTTTCCGCGCAGGAAAGCGACAGCATCCGCCCATCCGGCGTGGCTACCTCATTTTCCGGAATTCTGCCGGAGTCATATGAAACGCCTGCTTAAACGCTTTATAGAAATGGGACTCGTATTCGTAGCCGCACAGCTGAGAAATCTCCTTGAAGGACAGGAGCGACTGATGAATCAGGGTGCACGCATAATTCATCCGTGCCCTGGTATAGAACTGCTGGGGAGAGATTCCCTCGTTCCGCTTGAAAAGCCGAAACAGCTGGGACTGACTGATATGGAACATATCCGCGATATCCGCGATGCGAAGCGGTTGAGCCAGATGGGCCTGGATATAATTGACAACCGTATGAAACAGATCGATGGGTTCCGCCCTGTCCGGTTCGCAGCCGAGCTGCTGCATCAGCGCTCCGAGAATCAGATAGAACCAGCCGAGGAGCGACGTGAAGGAAACGTCCTGACACATGGCGGCATCCAGCATATGCTGATAATAGGGCAGCACCAGCTCAGACGGGATGCCATGCAGGGCGATGCAGGTTTTTGATAATCCCAGCATTTTCATGTAGTAATCTGCCTTTTCTCCGAAAAAGCCGACATAATACATCTCCCACGGGTTCTGCTCGTCGGCTTTATAGGAAACGACGGTGTCCCGCGGAAACAGGAAAAGATCGCCCTTCTGGAGGAAAAACGTTTTTCCTCCGCAGGAAAAGGTGCCCTTTCCGTCGACCAGATAATGAAGGATATCGATGTTGCGCAGGTCTTTCACGGAGCTGTCTCCGGAAGTATGGGAGATATGGCCCACATGGTCGATGATGATCTCCGCGGCCGGGGGCATGCTGCTGCGTTTCAGATGCACCACATCATAGAATCCGGGATCCGCCCTGCTCATGGTTCTTCACTCCTCCGCTGCAACCAGTATACCCCATTCTCATCACGCGTGCAAGATTTTTATAATGTTATGCTCGTTTTGTGTATTTGTGGGCCGGACTGATTATTATATAATGGCATCAGAAGATGTGCAGGCAATGCACACGAAAATTCAAAAGGGGGAAAAACCATGAAGAAGGTAGTTCTATGTATCCTCGCCCTGATGCTGGCGGCAGGCATGTCCTTCGGCGCTTTTGCGGAAAGCGGCCGAGAAGGATATGTGAATACCGGCAAACTGCACTATGACCTGAATAAGGAAGTCAACAACGGAGAACCGATGACGCTGGAGTTCTGGGTTCAGGTGGAGCTGGAGGAAACCTACAGGAAATGGTGCGCGGCGTACACCGAGCTGCATCCCAACATCACGTTCAACATCACCTCCGGATCCTATGACGATCACTTCATGAAGCTCGGCATGGCGCTGCCGAACAAAACCGGTCCCCATCTTTTCCACATGCATAACAGCTTTACGGATCAGTTCATGGCCAACCTGAAGCCGTACGATCCGGAAGTGTTTCCGCTGGAAGATCTTAAAAACGATTTCACCTTCGTGGATGAGAGTCTCTACGGCGGCAACATGTATTACCAGGGCCTGGCTGTCATGTCCTGCGGCGTGTTCTACAATAAAACGATGTGGGCCGAAGCCGGGCTGACGGAAGCCGACATTCCGAAGACCTGGGAAGAGCTTGCCGACGCGGCGGTGAAGCTGACAAAGGTGGATGAAAACGGCAAGATGGAAGTCGCCGGCTTCAACTACAATGAGATGAGCATGGAATACCTCATCACGGCGATGAAATATGAGCTTGGCTCGGCCATGTTTGAGGCCGACGGCAGGACGCCGCTCTTCAACGATGATTTCAGGAAGGTCGTTCAGTGGCTGAAGGACCTGTATGTGGAAAAGAAGGCAGGTTCCGTGGAGCTTCCCATGAGCATCCTGAGCTTTTCTCAGAACACCTCAGCCATGACCTACATCGGCACATGGTTTGGCGGATGGATGCAGGCCAACGCTCCGGGCGTGGAATACGGATTCTTTATCATGCCGAGCTATGACGGCAAGGTACCCGCCGCGTATGACCGCTCCAATATCGAAGTCTCTCCGGCTATCAACGGCAATGTCACCGACGCGGAATATGCGGTGATCAACGACTTCCTCTGCTATCTGCTATCGAATGATAACTTTGTTCTGGATTTCGCACTGAAACAGTACGGAACGCCCACCAAGAAGTGCCTGGTGGATAATCCGGACGTTCAGGCGGATGAAGTGCTCGGTACGACGGCCCGTTTCATGGACAGGCTGATCTATCCCGGCAACTATCCGGATGCTTATCACAGCAACCTGAAGAAATACTTCTATGATGAAGTGATGCTGAACGGCATGGATATCGATGAGGCCATGAAAGCCTGCAAGGCGGAAATCGTGGATGCCATGGAGACCACGGAGTTCGTTTCCGAGGAGAGCAGATATCCGCACGCGGATGAGCTGAAATTCGAATAAGGATCTGATACGAGAAGCCGTGCCGGGCTTTCCGGCGCGGCTTCAATCTTTCCGGAGGAGGGGCGCATGCAGCATCGGCAAGCTTACCACAGAAACAGCCTGAGGCTTTCCCAAAGCCAGCGTGTCATGATCGGAATCGCGGTAACGTCCCTGATTGCTTTTTATGCCGTTTTTTTCGTTTTCCCGATCGGGTATGCCCTTGTCGGAAGCTTCTTCAACTGGATGCCGACGAAAAAGGTGTTCTCGTTTACGGGGCTGGAGAATTACAGCAAGATCTTTCAGCAGACGACGCTGGGCCTCGCGATGCGGAACACGCTGGTTTTCACCGTGGTGGTCACCCTGGGCAGAACGGTGCTCGGCCTTCTGTTTGCGGCCCTGATTCATTCGCTCAGGCGGGGGAAAGGCATTTTCCGAACGATCTATTTTATTCCCGTGATCACTTCCACGGTGGCCGTTTCCATGGTCTGGAAATGGATGTTTGAGCCTTCAAACGGTCCGCTGAATTATTATCTGAGCCTTGTCGGAATTGCGCCGCAGCGGTTCCTGATCGACTCCTCCCAGGCGCTCTGGTGCATCATGGCCATGACCATCTGGAAGGAAACAGGATATGCCATGGTCATGTATATGGCCGGGATGACCGGCATTCCCGGAACGCTTTATGAGGCAGCGGAGATGGACGGATGCACCCGGTGGCAGGCATTCTGGTATATCACCTTTCCGCTGCTGAAGACAACCACCGAATTTGTCCTTCTGACTTCCTTCGTCACCTATTGCCAGACCTTCACGCAGATCGACCTGATGACGAAGGGCGGCCCGGGCAAAGCCAGCTATACGATGGTCTATTATCTCTATCAGGAAGCCTTCGGCAACAACAGGTTCGGCCGGGCGGCAGCGATCGCCTTCGTGCTGTTCGCTGTGATCCTGCTGTTTTCGCTGCTGCAGCTGCGTATCACATCAAGGGGGGAGAAAACGAATGCTTAGGTCACGCCGGAAAATCTCCGTCTCAGGCGTACTGAAGCTGGTTTTTCTCTGCGCCGGGGCCTGTGTGATGCTGTATCCTTTTGTTTTCATGATCCTCAGTTCGTTCAAGTTTAATTCCGAAATCATCAGAAACCCTCCGACCTTTTTTCCGGAAGCATACACGCTGGAGAATTACGGGAAGGTGTTCGGGGAAAACAGGTTCGGCCGCTTCTTTTTCAACAGCGTGTGGCTGACCCTCGTCAAGACCGTGATCATCCTCTATTCCAGCGCCTTCTTCGGATATGTTTTCGCGAAGCTCCGCTTCCGGGGAAAGGAAATGCTGTTTTTATTTGTGCTGGCCACCATGATGATCCCCTGGCCGGTTACGATCGTTCCTCAGTATCAGCTCATGGGATGGCTCGGATGGGTGGGAAATTATACTTCGCTGATTGTTCCGGCCCTGTTTTCCACCTTCGGAATCTTTATGATGCGTCAGTATATCGCTTCCGTTCCGGATGAACTGATTGAGGCCGCAAGGATCGACAGCGCGGGAGAGTTTACCGTTTTTCACCGGATTGTCCTGCCTGACGTGGTTCCGGCCGTATCCGCTCTCGGGATCTTTCAGTTTCTCTGGGTGTGGGATGAATATCTGTGGCCGTTCCTGATGCTGCAGAGCATGGACAAGTACACGCTGCCGGTGGGCCTGTCCCTGTTTAACGGCCAGTATTATAATGACAACGGCGGGATCTTTGCGGCTTCGACCATTTCGGTCATGCCTGTCGTATTTGTGTATCTGCTGTTCCAGCGTCAGTTTATTGAAGGAATTGCCCTGACCGGAATCAAGGGCTGAAGGAGGTTTTGACATGCCGGTTGCTTACAGGAATCAGGTTTTTACGCTCTCGGGCGGGGACGCCAGCTATGTTCTGCACATGACAGAGGATGGGAAACTGCTGAATCTCTATTGGGGAAAACGGGTGCCGGATCACTCGGTTCGGCCGGAGCTGTCGGACTATCCGGGCTTTGCTTCCTTTGACCTGCAGGCGGCGATGCTGCCGGCGGAACTTCCGACGCTGGGACAGGGATGGTACGGAACGCCGGCGGTGGACGTAGTCAACGGGCAGGGGGATCATGTGCTGGATCTGCGGGTGACGGGATACCGCATCTTCCCCGGGAAAAAGGGGCTGCCGGGTCTTCCGGCCGTCTATACGGAAAAGGAAGGGGAAGCACAGTCTCTGGAGATTGACCTCAGTGACCGGCTGACGGGCCTGGCTGTCACGATGCAGTATGCTGTATACGGGGAAAGCGGAGCGGTGACCCGCAGCATGCTGATTGCCAATCAGGGCAGCGAACCGCTTTCGCTTCGCGGAGCCATGGCCGCCTCCGTACCGCTGTGGGGATCCGATTATGATGTGATTCATCTGAAAGGCGCCTGGGCCAGGGAACGGACGCTGATCCGCACGCCGCTGGGTCAGGGAAAATATGAAATCGGCAGCCAGCGCGGCGCATCAGGCCATGAGGAGAACCCGTTCCTGGCCCTGTGCGGAAAGCAGACCGGGGAAAACAGCGGAGATGTATGGGGCGTCAGCTTTGTCTACAGCGGAAGCTTCCTGGCCGGAGCTTCGACGGACAACGGCGGGAACAGCCGCATGTACATCGGGATGAATCCTCAGGTGTTCACATGGCAGCTGCAGCCGGGAGAATCCTTCCAGACGCCGGAGGCGGTTCTGGTATACTCCTCCCGCGGCCTGAACGGAATGTCGCAGCAGTATCACCAGCTGTACAGAACACGTCTGGTCAGGGGCAGCTGGAGGGACCGCGAAAGGCCGGTTCTCATCAATAACTGGGAAGGCACCTATTTTGATTTCAACGAGGAGAAACTGTTCCGGATCGCGAAGGCGGGAAAAGAGCTCGGCATTGAACTGTTCGTGATGGACGACGGATGGTTCGGCCGCCGGAACAGCGACAACTGCTCGCTCGGAGACTGGACCGCAAACCCGGAGAAACTGCCGGACGGCCTTGCAGGCCTTTCAAAAAGGATTCACGGGCTGGATATGCTTTTCGGAATCTGGATGGAGCCGGAAATGATCTCTCCGGACAGCGATCTTTACCGCGCGCATCCGGACTGGTGCCTGCATGTGTCGGGACGGACCAGAACCGAGGAAAGGAATCAGCTGATCCTTGACCTGACCCGGGAAGAGGTCAGGGAATATGTTACCGATTCGGTGTGCTCCGCGCTCCGGGAAGGCAGGGCGGATTACCTGAAATGGGACATGAACCGGAACATGACCGAATATTTCTCTCCGGCCCTTCCGCCGGAAAGACGCATGGAAACGCAGCACCGGTATATGCTGGGGCTGTATGAGATCATGGAAAAAGTTACGGACCGGTTTCCTGACGTGCTGTTCGAGTCCTGCTCCGGAGGCGGAGGCCGCTTTGATCCCGGCATGCTGTACTATATGCCTCAGGCCTGGACCAGCGATAATACGGACGCCGTTTCCCGGCTGAGTATCCAGTACGGCACATCCCTTGTATATCCGCTGAGCGTCATGGGCGCTCATGTCAGCGCCGTGCCGAATCATCAGTGCCGGCGGACAACAGGCATGCGGATGCGTGGAGATGTTGCGCTGTGCGGCGGAAGCTTCGGGCTGGAACTGGATGTCACGGCCTTCGGGGAGGAGGAAAAGGAACAGGCCAGGGAAGTCATCGCGGCGGCGAAGAAATACCGGAAGCTGGTGCAGCAGGGGACATTCTCCAGGCTGATTTCCCCGCTTTCAGGGAAATATGCGGCATGGCAGTCTGTCAGCCCGGATGGGGAAGAGGCCCTGCTGTGCGTGTACCGCATTCTGGCCGAAGCAAACACACCGCCGATCCGGGTCAGAATGACCGGGCTGGATCCGGCGGCGTACTACCGTGATGAAACCGCAAAGCTTTATTCCGGTGCCGTTCTGATGTACAGCGGCTACAGTGTGCAGATTCCCGGAGACTTCGGCAGCATGCTCATTCCACTGAAAAAGGAGCCGGGGTTTCCGACTCCCTGAACGGATGACTCAGGATGACAAACTGAATCCATGACGGTAGGGCAGTTCCCGACTTTTTTATAATCGCTCATGCAGGCATACTCCTTTGTTCCATCTGGTCATATAGCAAGATTCCGTTTCTCTCAACTTCGCCTTCAACCATCAGAGTGTGTTCTGAAGATCGTTTCTTTTCAAATCTGGAGTTAGTTCCGACAACAATATCCACGGGACGTTTTTTTACTGATCGAATGGAATGATATGCCAGATCTGTCGCCTGACCAACATTACGATTGTCTTCAATGATCTTATCCCTCCGTTTCAGCGTCCTTTTTTCCTTTGTGAATTTCAGGTTTACATCTGTCATTCGCCCTCAATATAAGACATTTCGGATGCTTTGTCATCAGTCAAATAACATTCAGAAGGCGCGGGTGAAACCTCGCAGGCTCCGGGGCATACGCATGTTTTGATGCGCCGAAGTCTCCTCATTCGGCAAACCGTATGATTTGTTCGCCAGATATATTTTAGAAACACATCCCTATATTATAATAATGCAAATCGCTGTAAGCAAGTCGAGGACAGCCCGAAAAACTCACAGAACCGTCCATGCGAAGGGGTCGTAACCCGGAACGGCGGGAAGAACCAGATGTGCATTTTATTGACATGCAGGGGAAACAAAATTATACTTGTGTCAACAGGGGAAATCACTGTGTGGAATGGGATGAAAGAGAGGGAGCAGGACGATGGCGAATATTCAGGGAAAAATCGCCCGGCTGACGATGGATGAGCCGGAGGAGATGGCTGATATATGCCATGCCCTTTCTTCTCCGGTCCGGATCAACATTCTGCGGATGCTGGCCAGAAAGAACAAGAGCGTCGGGGAAATCGCGCAGGAGATGGATCTTCCCATGTCCACTGCGGCGCTGGCGGTTCAGGTGCTGCAGAAAGCAGGGCTGATTACCTCACAGAATCAGCCGGGAACCAGGGGGACGCTGAAAATTTGCACGAAGAAGCTGGATCAGGTGATGCTGAGCCTGGTGCTGCCGGATGATGAGCCTTCCCAGAGCATCTCCCTGAGTATGCCGATCGGAGGATATAGCAGCGCGGAAGGTATTATTCCCACCTGCGGGCTGGCAAGCGGCAATAACCTGATCGGTCTTATGGATGTTCCGACTGCCTTTTATCTGCCCAATCGTTTTTCCGCGCAGCTGATCTGGATCCAGCAGGGATTCCTGGAATACCGGTTTTCTGCGGACGCCATCGAATACGACCATATTGACTGGCTGGAAATATCATTCGAAGCATGCTCGGAAGCCCCGATGTACCGGGATCCCTGGAAGAGTGATATTGCCGTGGAAATCAACGGAAAACGACTGGGTATCTGGACCTCTCCGTGCGACTGTGGGGGGCGGAGAGGGATTCTGACCCCGCAGTGGTGGAGCGATACGAGCACGCAGTTCGGATTTCTGAAAACCTGGCGGGTGGACAGAACCGGATCCTTCCTGGACAATCAGCAGGTGAGTGAAGTGCAGCTGCCGGATCTGGAACTGGAACGGGGATCCTACATCAGCGTGCGGATCGGCGTGCCGGCGGATGCGGAAAACGTTGGCGGGCTGAATCTGTTCGGAGAAGAGTTCGGGGATTTTCCGCAGGGTATTGTCCTGAAGATTGGATACCACCTGTAACGAAAGGAACATGGAGGCTTTAGCCTCTATTTTTTTAACCATTTAATACAAATATTCTGGAATAAAATGACAGATGCATCCGAGTTTCATATAATTGTGAAAAAGCATTGACAGAATAAAAAACATGTGATATGTTTCATTCGGACGAGAGAAATGTGAAAGATGGTAAAAAAATGACCATCATCACAGATGATCGGCAGTGAACACCTATTTAGCTACAGAAATCTTGGAGCAATAAAGCGAGAATAAGCTCCGAAATTGTTGGAAGAAACCAATCCTGAGGGAGGCAGAACGAGAAAATGGCAGATGAAGCGATTTTTCGACCGGAACATCCACGTCCCGATTTTCAGAGGAGCACCTGGCTGAACCTGAACGGGAGATGGCAGTTTGCTTTCGATGATGAGAACTCAGGCCTGAGGGAGAAATGGTACCGGCCCGGGCATGCCCTGGATCTGGAAATCGAGGTTCCGTTTGCGTATCAGACAAAACTGAGCGGGATCGGTCCGACGGACGAAATTCATCCTGTGTTGTGGTACCGGAGAAAATTCAGGCTTCCTGCGGAGATGCAGGGACGGCGGGTGCTGCTTCATTTCGGTGCGGTGGACTTTGAAGCAACGGTGTATGTCAACGGTGAAGCGGCCGGATCGCACCGGGGGGGATACACTCCGTTCCGGATGGACATTACCAGCCTGCTGAAAGAAGGGGAAAACGACCTATGCGTCCGCGTGGAGGACCGGCCGGATGTTGCCCAGCCCCGGGGAAAGCAGTATTGGAATCGTGGACTGATGGGATGCTGGTATACCCCTGTGAGCGGTATCTGGCAGACGGTGTATCTGGAAGCAGCGGGAAAAATCGCCCTGGACAGGGTGCATATCCGCCCGGACTATGACCGGCATATGTGCACGGTGGAAATTGCTGCGGACGGCGATCCGACGGAACCGCTGGAGCTGGAAGTTGCGCTGAGCCACAGGGGAAACCCTGTTCGCCGCATCCGGACGGAGATGAATTCCCGGCGGATTTCGGTGCCCATTGATCTGATCGTTCATACTGGCATGGATCCGATGCACGTCTGGACTCCGGAACGGCCGGAACTATATGACGTGGAAGTTTTCCTGCGCCGGGGCGAGGAAGAGCTGGATCATGTGCTAACCTACTTCGGGCTGCGGAAGGTGGAGGTTCGGGACGGAAAGGTCTACCTGAATAATAATCCATTGTACCAGCGGCTGATCCTGGACCAGGGATACTGGCCGGACAGCCTGATTACCCCGCCCAGTGATGAGGCGATCCGGGAGGACATCCGGATGACGCTGGCGTTTGGATACAACGGCGCCCGGAAGCACCAGAAGCTGGAGGATCCCCGGTACTACTACTGGGCGGACAGGATGGGTTTGCTGGTATGGGGAGAAATCCCCAGCCCCTATGAATTCTGCGATGATTCGGTCAATTTTCTGTTCGAGACGCTGAGCGGGTTTATCTGCCGTGACTTCAACCATCCGAGTATCATTGCCTGGGTGCCGCTGAACGAGAGCTGGGGCGTGGCCCAGATCTACACCGACCGCCGTCAGCAGGCGCTGGCCCGTCTTCTGTATCAGACCGCAAAGACCCTGGACGGAACACGGCCGGTTTCTGTCAACGATGGATGGGAGCAGGTGGAAACCGATATCTGTGCACTGCATGACTACGCGGCGGAAGGCGCTGTGCTGGAGAATCATTTTGCGGATCGGGAGACTGTGGAGCGCCATGCATGCGACTGGCGGCCCTGCTATGCTCAGGGCGTGCAGCCGACGGGGAAGGAAGCCTTTCTGGTCACTGAATACGGCGGGATTGCCTTCTCCAATATCGGGCAGCAGGGAGACGTCGGCGGGATGGAAAGCTGGGGATACCATGATAAGGTGACCAGCGAGGAAGCGTTCTTTGAACGGTTCCGGAGCGTAACGGACGCAATCCGTGCCATTCCTTACTGCCAGGGATACTGCTACACGCAGCTGACGGACGTGATGCAGGAAGTGAATGGTCTGCTGACGCCCGACCGGAAGCCGAAGATTGACCCGGTCCGCTTCGCCGCACTGAACCGCAATCCGGACGCCAGAACCAACCAGATCGGGTAAGCGGTGTGCGAAACCAGTGAGTCTAACCGCGGAAAAGCGGTCGGATATATTAAAAAAGGAGGATACCCCAAATGAAGAAAATTCTGTCCCTGATCCTGACGCTGGTGATGCTGCTTTCCATCGGTGCGATCGCCAATGCGGAACCCATCCAGATCAACTACTGGTCCGTGTTCACCGGCGCGGACGGCGCGACCATGCAGGCCATGGTGGATGCATTCAATGCTTCCCAGGATGAAGTGTTTGTGAATCACACCCCCATGACCGCGGACGATCTCTACCAGAAGATTCCGCTGACGGTTCAGACCGGAACGGATATCCCGCAGGTCTGCATCGTGCACATTGAGCGGATCCCGAACTTCGTGAATCAGGAAATGCTGTATTCCTATGATCTGGACCTGATTGCGCAGGCTGGCGTGAAGGAAGAAAACTACAACGCAGCTGCGTGGGCCCGGACTGATATTGACGGCGAGCACTACGGCATTCCGCTGGATGTTCATAGCTACGTGAGCTACTATAATAAGGAGCTGTTCAATCAGTATGACCTGAACGCCTATGTGGAAGACGGCTATCTGACCTTCGACGAAGTCAAGGAACTGGGCGACAAGGCCAAGGCTGCC
>CADBLV010000100.1 GCA_902795555.1 uncultured Eubacteriales bacterium
ATTCAGTAATATGTGACACCCCGAAGCATCCTGCCTCGGGGTGTTCGCATATTAGATTGATTGAATCGGAGGTTCATACGTGGGCAAAGAATTTGGGACCATGCTTCGCAAATGTCGGGAACGATGGGGACGACCTTTTTTGTTCCGCGGAACGATCGGTCCGCAGCCGCGACTGGTTTCCACAGTAATTCATCCGGATTCGAAGCTTACGCCGTTAAAACAGTCTTGACACTGAACAACTTACTTCCAGTCCTTTTTCGCCGCGTTTAGAACTGGAAGCAAACTTTTCACTTCAGCTTTTTTCTCTCACATCTTTCTCTTCTTTTTCCCGGCCGCAATCAGGCTGCCGAAAACCGTCAGGCTGATCAGGCCCAGAAGGATCAGTCCGATCCACAGAACAGGCCGGGCGCTGTCACCGGTCACAGGAACAACGGTCGGAGCAGCTGTCGGTTCCGGCTTTGGCTTCTTGCCGAGATAAACCGTAAACTCATTATTGAAGGTGGCGCTTTCATCGTTGATCCCGATACCTTTGATCACCACGCGGATCCGTTCATGCCGGTCAGCGTCGACCACGGAAGAAAGCGGCACGGTAATCGTCTGCGTCTTGCCGGCAGAAATGCTGTCCTGATCATGGGGAAGATTGTAGTTCCTGCCGATTTCGGCATCATCTTCATACACCGTGCAATACAGGCGAATCGGTTCATCGTTGTTGTAGTAGTTGTGAATCGTGATCTCCAGCATCTCTTTTCCGTAATAATCGTCATAAACCCGGTGACTCACGTCGATATCATGCACGCTCACCGTGATATCAACGGGTTCTGGCGCTTTCACTTCAGTGGCATACAGGAGGATGTCTTCGTCAGACGTTGTCTCGCCTCCGCCGATCCCGGCCGCAAGCGCGCGCCTGCGCGCTGGATCCAGGGACGAAACGCCGGCGGCGGAAGCCATGAACAGCGCGGGCCTGCTCTCCTTCTTCAGCACCATCTTTCCGTTTTTCTCATCCAGGACATAGTCCAGCCGTTGAATGCCCAGCCTGGCCAGCTGCGTATATTTGTTCATTCCGGCAAGGTCTGAGCCGCCGGCTGACGCCAGCTTCATCGGCGCTGAAAGGTCGTGGGCAAACAGCGCGGGATATTTCTGAGCCATCGCCGTCGCATGGAGAAAGTTGCTGTAGGCGGAAATGCTCTTGATTATCACCCGCAGATGATATTTTCCGCTCCAGTCGTTCGGAATTTTGATGTTTCCGCCGAACCCGCCCAGCGAACCGGGCACCAGCACATTGGTGACGATCCGCTTCGACTGCCCGCTTCCGTCCGTGACAGACATCAGGGTGCCGTTGTTGATCTTGTATTTTTTGATTTGCTGCCGAACATTCCATTCGCTTTGCCGCGCGGAATACACCAGATCCTTGTAGCGGTAGATCGCCGCTTCCCCACTGGCCGCCACGCTGCCGTCGCTCATCACAATCCTGCTGTCGGAAGGATAAAGCAGATTGGCATACAGGGTTTCCACTGTCCCCTTTTCCGCGCCGTTCTCCATCAGGATCACATCCATCTCGAAGGAACCGATGCCCATGCTGCCCTCGTTCATGATCGTCAGATCCGCTGTGGCAAACTCTCCCTGGGTCACCACATTGTCCATCAGGCTGATTCCCCGAATCTCCGCGGCGGGTTTGAGGGTCAGCGGGAAGCGATACAGGTGGAGCGGAGTGAATCGCGTAATGCTTTCATCCGTAATCTTCGGTCTGGCCTCGATATAGCCGTAGCCGTTCGCCGTCAGCATCACGTTGACGGGAACAAAATTCCATTTTCGGTTGTCCCATGTCCAGGTGAAATTCGTGGGGATGGAGAACTCGGCCATCACAATCCGGTCGGACAGGGTGCCGGTAGAAGCGTCATAATACACCCCCGTAATCCGGTATGTATCCGGATCCCCCTCCTTCTCCCGCGGCGCCGTCTCCAGCCAGTACAGATACTGGGAGACGCCGATGGTCACGGTCCGGAAATCCGTCATCGGAATGCTCAGGTCATAGTCGATATAAGTAGCCTCATATTCCACGCCGCTCGACCCTTCCAACTTCCGGGGCGCCAGATAGATCCCCTTCAGGCGGTTTTCCGTCCGCTCGCCGACGGTTTCCTTCTGCGTATAGAAAATGGTCTGGGAATAACTCTTCCTGTCGTCCAACAGGTTCTGCACAATCTCAAAGCTCTCGATGTCGCCCTGCGCCAGCACAACCGGGCGGCGCTTTTTGCTGACCGACGTATAGACCGTGCTCGGATTTTGCCGGTCGTTTATTTCCGTACTGCCGGAAGTGCTCATATAGTAGTCATACAGAATCAGAGAGCTGTCTCCGCTCTTCCCTTCCCTGGGTCTGTCCAGCGCGACAAAGCTGAGCGACGGATAAGAGTAGGGATCCGGATTGCTCAGGTTCACATCCCCGTTGCGCATGGCCGAGCGAAGGCCGGCGCGGAAATAATCGTTTCCGTAATCGCCTCCCACGGTGCAATCTCCGTAGATCTCCATCGTGCCACTCTCCGGCAGGATATAGAAGAGGTTGTACTGGCTTTCCTCCACATTCTGATCCTGGCCCTTCAGGGTGCCGTAAATCTCTCTCTCTCGATTTCCCCTGTTCTGCACAATGCAGGATTCAATATGCGGCAGAGTACACACCGGGGAGATTCCGTTCTGACTGGTCTGGATCCAGGGATAGACAAGGCACTTCTGAATGCTGAAATCAGGCAGATTAACATTCGTCATCGTCAGGTAAACAAAGACGATGTTGGCTTTGCCGTCAGACAGCGTCCCGGGCAGCGGATTCCCATTCTGATCGAATTGCCTTGCGCACAGCAGAAGGATATGGATCTGATCCCCGTCGCTGTAAACGTCAAAGTCGTAATCTTCATATTTTTCCGCGTCAAGGCCCGCGTCGGTGAAGGCTGACTTTTCCCAGTTGATAATGTCCGGATCATAAAAGGTCACGCTGTGATTCAGGTCGCACAGGTTCAGCCGCCACGGTTTTTTGACGCCTTCGGCATAAAAGGAATTCTCGATGAAAAAGGCGTAAGTCTTCCCTTGATATGTCACCGTTTTAATGCCGGCGCCCGAAAGATTCCGGTAGGCGACCGCCAGTCTCGCCGTCGGGGCCAGCTGCGCGTAATGTTCCGGCTCAAGCTGTACGGTGTCCGGCTTCCCGGATGCTTCGTCCGCCTCAGCGTAGGCCATAAGCAGGCGGAAAA
>CADBLV010000101.1 GCA_902795555.1 uncultured Eubacteriales bacterium
CCTGTGTAATAGATCAAATTTTTTAAGGAGGCATTTCTCAATGAAGAAATTCCTGGCGATTCTTCTGGCTGCGATGATGGCTCTGACCATGACCGCCGCGGTGGCTGAAACTGCCGCTCCCGCCGAAGAAAAGGGAACCATCGTGTACGGCGCGTCCACCGAAATCGGCGGCGATTTTGCGCCCGGTGCTTGGTTCACCAACAATGCGACGGACAAGATGATCCGTGATCTGTCCAATGACTACCGCGTCGTGGTGACTGACCAGGGCGGTGCGTACGTCATCAACTCCACCGTTTGCGAGAGCATCGACGGCGTGGTGAACGAGGACGGGACCAAGACATTCACCGTCAAGGTGAAGCAGGGACTGACCTACAACAACGGCGACCCGATCACCATCAAGGACTTTGCGTGGGTGGCCCTGTTCTCTTCCTCCAAGCTGATGACAGACGTGGGCGCGAAGCTGACCGGCTATCTGACCTATGTCGGCGGCCAGGACTACTATGACGGCAACGCCAAGGCCGTGAGCGGCATCCGCATCCTGGACGACTACACCATGAGCCTGCAGATCATTGCGGACAAGATTCCGTACTTCTATGATCTGGGCTACTGCGAAATCGTGGCTCCCTACAGCATCAAGTACTGGCTGGGCGAGGGCATCGAGATTGCCGACGACGGCGAAGGCGCTTATTTCAAGGGCGACTACACGCTGGAATCCGTGCAGAAAGCGCTGGACTACAGCCGCTTCAACGCGGGAGCAGACCGTGTTTCCGCCGGCCCCTACAACCTGGTTGAATACGATGTGGCCGCGAAGCAGGCGACCCTGACCATCAACGACAAATATGCCGGGAACTTCGAAGGCCAGAAGCCTTCCATCAAGAAGATCGTGATCCTGCGGGCGGAAGACGCCACCTGGGCGGACGCCATCAAGACCGGCGGCTTCAACTTCTATGACACCATCACCGACGGCGCTCAGATCAACACCGCGATGGACATCATGGAAGATCCTTCCGTGAAGGAAAAGCTGGGCTACGGCTTCCAGTATGTGCAGTTCGACCGGGCCGGCTACGGCTTCCTCCATTTCAGCTGCGACTTCGGACCGACCCAGTTTGTGGCGGTGCGTCACGCGATCGCTCAGCTGCTGAACCGGAACGAATTTGCCAACACCTTCTGCCAGGGCTGGGGCGGCGTCGTCAACAGCCAGTACGGTACCGGCCTGTGGCAGTACCAGATGGCCGAAGAATGGCTGAACGAAAACCTGAACAGCTATCCCTATGATCCCGAAGCCGCGGTCAAGACCCTGATCGAAGACGGCTGGGTGCTGGCGGAAGACGGCAGCGACTATGTCGAAGGCATCCGCTGGAAGGAAGTTACCCCCGAGCAGGCGGGCACCTATCAGTACAACGTGACGCTGGCGGACGGCCGGATCCTGATGCCCCTGAAGATGGACTGGTCCTCTTCCGACGGCAACTCCGTTTCCGACCTGCTGGCGGTTATGCTGGCCAACGGCGAGCAGACCAAGGCTGCTGGTATCGAAATCAATCAGCAGGTGATGAACTTCACCGATCTGCTGAACTACTACTACCGCGACGCGACCCAGGGCGAAAAATACGGCGTGCCGACCTACTGCCTGTTCAACCTGGCGAACAACTTCAACCCCGCTTTCGACCAGAGCTACGAGTGGACTCAGGATCCCGCCATGATCGCTCAGGGCTACAATGTTTGCCGGCTGTATGATCCGGAGATCGACAAGCTGAGCATGGACATGGTGTTCGGCGTTGAGAGCGGCGATGTTGACAAGTACATGGAAATCTGGAAGGCTTACGAGCTCCGCTGGAACGAGATGCTGCCCCAGGTTCCGCTGTACAGCAACGTGTACATCACCATGTATCCGGAATGGCTGGAGAACTACAACCAGGATTCCTTCTGGGATTTCCAGCAGGCCATTCTGTACGCGACAGTGGCTGAATAATTTCAGAACGTTGTCCGTCTCAAGGGGCGGGTCTTCCGGACCCGCCCCTTCTTTCACCGCGATTCTCCGGAGGAGGATCGCGCACGACACGGAGGACCCGCACGTGCACAATGCCCGGCAAACCAGGACGGCTTTTCGGGCATTGTGCATGGCACATTAAACCACCTGAAGAAGGGGAGAAGCCATATGGGCAAGTATATCCTGAAGCGTCTTGTCTATATCGTCGTCGTTTTCATGATCGTTTCGCTGGTGATGTACGCTCTGTACAACCTGATCCCTTCGGATCCGGCGCGACAGGAGCTGGAACCTCAGCGGCGGGGCATGAAGCCCGATGAGTACGAGGCGGCCTACAAACAACTCCGATTGCAGATGGGACTGGACGATCCGCTGATTGTCCGATATCTGCGATGGATCGGGCTGTGGAAGGATCTGAACGGAAGATTCAACGGCGTATTCCAGGGGAACTTCGGTTACTCCAATCTGTATAAGCAGAACGTGATCGAAGTGATCAAGGCGCCGATGAGCAACACGATCTTCATCAACATCTTCTCCACCATTCTTTCCCTGGGGATCACGATTCCCCTGGGAATCTACTGCGCTGTGCACAAGGGGAAGAAGTTTGACAGCGCCACCCAGGTGGTGACGATGCTGGGATATTCGATTCCGATTTACATCATCGCGCTGATCTTCATGTTCCTGTTCTGCATTGTGTGGCGGATTTTCCCTGTGATGGGGACGAAGACGGCCGGGATTGAATATGCCAACAGTTGGGAGGAATTCACGGACAAGCTGTATCATATCACGCTGCCGGTGATCGTGATGACCTTCGGGTCGCTGGGCGGGATGACCCGGTATGTCCGGAGTTCAATGATCGACGCGCTGAGCATGGACTATATCCGTACGGCTCGGGCCAAGGGCCTGAAGGAAAAGGTCGTGATCTATTCCCATGCCTGGCGGAACGCGCTGCTACCTGTGATCACGAGTATTCTGGGATGGTTCCTGGCGATCTTCTCCGGGTCGGTGATTATTGAAAACACCTTCTCGCTCAACGGCATGGGAAAACTGTACTGGCAGGGACTGAACAACTCCGACTTCGAGCTGGTGCTGGCTATTCAGATGTTCTATTCGGTCGTTTCCCTGATCGGGTCGCTGCTGATCGACATCAGCTACGGACTGGTCGATCCGCGGGTCCGGGTGGACAAATAAGGAAAGGAGAAGCATTATGAGCAAGAACAACAATCGCGGCTTCTTCCTGACCAGATGGTTCAAGCGGATGTTCCTGGGACATGACCGGGAGGTTCGGGACATCATGCAGGAAGAACAGGTGCAGACTCCTTTGCGGACCATGGCCAGGGCTTTCTTCGCCAAGACCACGGTCCGGATCGGGCTGACCGGGTTCATTCTGATTTTCCTTTTCGTGCTGATCGGCCCCAGCTACTGGGTGCTGGATCTGTCGGAACAGGATTCCACGCTGATTAACCTGCCGCCGAGCAATAACTTCATGGCAATGCCTTCCGAAATGAACGGCAACATTGTGGATATCGCGGCCGGGAAGACCTACGGGATCGGCGTGGCGAAGGACGGCAAAATCCATACCTGGGGCTATACCCGGATTACGGAAAAAGTGAACATTGCCGATGTTCCCAAGGAAGTGCAGGACGCGGACATCGTGCGGCTGGCGGCCGGGGAAGACCACGTGGCGGCCCTGGACGCCAACGGCCAGATTTATGTCTGGGGCAACACGCGGCTGCAACAGGGGAAATTCTCCGCGGACATGACCAAGGCCATGAAGGCCGCGGCCAAGGGAGAAAAGAGCGAAAAATGGGATATCGTCCAGCTGGAGGCCGGGAACCAGTTTTCCGCGGCGCTGTCCTCTGACGGAACGCTGTACCTCTGGGGCAACTCGAACATGGCGGACATCAAACTGCGGAGCCAGTATCAGGGAAAGATCGCCAAAGTGGCGCTGACTTCCAACGAATATATCTGCCTGCTGAAGGACGGGACGGTGGCCTACACCGGATTTAAGGACAAGGGCAGCCCCTTTGCTGCCATTCCGGCAGGTCTTACGGGCAAGACCGTGGTTGATATTGCGGCGACTTCCGGCTCCGTTGCGGCGCTGACCGACGAGGGCGAAGTGTTCGTCTGGGGACCTTCCACTTCCGGGGAAAAGAAAGTGCCGACCTTCCCGGGCAAGGTGAAGGCCATCTACGGCGGACGGGCGCATTATGACGCGCTGATGGAAGACGGGACCGTCGTGTCCTGGGGCAACAACCGGTATCATCAGACGGAGGTTCCCGCAGGGCTGAGCGACATCCGGACCATCTACACCGGAAACTTTCAGAATTACGCGGTGGACGGGCAGGGAAATGTGCATACCTGGGGCCTGAGCGGCTTTTTCCTGGGGACGGACAGCCTGGGGCGCGATCTGCTGACCCGGATCGTCAACGGCGGACGGGTGACCATGACGGTGGGCGCCATCTCCGTGATCATCGCGACGGTGCTGGGTGTTGTACTGGGCGGCCTGGCCGGATACTTCGGCGGAAAAACCGACCTGTTTATCATGCGGGTGTCTGAAGTGGTGGGTGGCCTTCCCTTCATCCCCTTCGCGATGATTCTTTCCGCGGTGATCGGGACGAAGCTGGATCCGACTCAGCGGATGTATCTGATCATGGTCGTGCTCGGCATTCTCAGCTGGGTGCCCACGTGCCGGCTGATCCGTGCGCAGATTCTGGCGCAGCGGGAGATGGAGTATGTGACGGCGGCCAAGGCCATGGGAATCCGGGAAGGGCAGATCGTGTTCAAACACATTCTGCCGAACGTGATCTCCCTGCTGCTGGTGTCCATGACGCTGGATTTTGCCACCTGCATGCTGACCGAGAGCACCTTAAGCTATCTGGGATTCGGAATTCCGCTGCCGACCCCGACCTGGGGCAACCTGCTGACGGGGGCGAACAACTCGGTCGTGATTCAGCAATACTGGTGGCAGTGGGTGTTCCCGGCGACGATCTTCGGCATCTGCACGATCTGCATCAACATGATCGGCGACGGACTTCGGGACGCGGTGGATCCCAAGTCCCAGGAACGATAAGGAGGCGGCAGACTTATGGCATTGCTTGAACTGAACCATCTGCATACCTTCTTCACCACCAAACGGGGCATTGTGAAGGCGGTGAACGACGTCAGCTACAGCGTCGAAAGCGGACGAACCCTCGGCGTGGTCGGGGAAAGCGGCAGCGGAAAGAGCGTTTCCGCCATGAGCATTCTTCAGCTGCTGGACGGGAACGGATATATCGATTCCGGCACGATTATGTTCAACGGCCGGGACATGGCCAAGCTTTCCAAGAGTGAGATGGAAAAGGTGCGGGGGAACGAGATCTCCGTGATTTTCCAGGAACCCATGACCAGCCTGAACCCGGTGTTTACCGTGGAAAAGCAGGTCAGCGAACCGTTCATCATCCACCAGGGAATGAACAAGAAGGAAGCCGCGCTGAAAGTGATCGAGATGCTGCGGGACGTCAAAATTCCCAACCCGGAAACCGTGGCAAAACAGTATCCGCACCAGCTGAGCGGCGGGATGCGCCAGCGGGTGATGA
>CADBLV010000102.1 GCA_902795555.1 uncultured Eubacteriales bacterium
CCGTCCTGTCCGGAGCAGATGAAGCCACGGCTTCCGGAGACATCGTGCTCTCCGACGCAGACGAAGCCACGGCTTCCGGAGAAACTGTACTCTCCGGTGCGGGAGCCTGTCCCTTTCTCCCCAGTGTCCAGAAAAGGACAGCCGCCAGCACAAGCACTGCCGCAGTGATTCCAAGTGCGAGACGGGTCTTCCTGTTCATCCATATACCCCCAATCTCCCATTGACCGGTGATTCATAAAACACTGCTTTCAAACTTTCTCTCCTCTGTGAGCGCCAGTTCACCAAACGATGCCTCTCCCTGCGCGATCCGGGCCATCAGTCGCTGAAATCCGTGTCCAGGGTGGCAAGGATTTCATACTCCGGATAATGGGAACGAACATCGGCCACAATCGCCCGGTAGCATTCCTTCCGATCCGGCGCCGCGAAATCCAGCACCACGTCGAAATGAATCGCGTGCCGGGCCTCGTCCAGATAAAATCCGTGCATCTGAAGGACATACTCATGGGAAAGCACAATCCGCGTGATGTCCGTACGGATCTCCGCGACCCGGTTGTCCTTCGTGTTGCTGGAATAGATCCCGACGGCGGTAATCAGAACACCGGTGTCCGTATAGATATTCCCTGCCACCTGCCGCTCCAGCAGATCGATTTCCTCCGCCGTCAGCGTATCGGGAACCTCCACATGAATGGAACCCATAAACCGGTCCGGGCCGTAGTTGTGCAGCACCAGGTCATAGGCGCCCATTACATGCTCCGCCCGCAGCGCGGCATCCCGCACTTTCCGCGGAACCTCCCCCGCCACTCGCCTTCCGAGAATCTGGCTGACAGTGTCAGACAGAATGTCATACCCGCTTTTCATAATCAGCAGGGAGATGCCCACGCCCAGACAGGCCTCCAGAGAAATTCCCCATGTCAGAAACACCACGGCCGCGGCCAGGGTGGACAGGGAAATCAGCGCATCGTTGAGCGCGTCCCTCCCGCTTCCGGAAAGGGAATCGGAATGAACGCGTTTCCCCACAGCGGAAACATAGCGACCCAGCAGGATTTTGACCACAATGGCCGCGCCGATCATGGCCAGGGAAAGCGGCGTATAATTCGGCGTTTCCGGATGCAGAATACCCCGGATGGACTGAATCAGGGACGTAATGCCTGCGTAGAGAATCAGCAGCGCCACCACCAGGGCCGTCAGATATTCAATCCGTCCGTGCCCCATGGGATGTTTCCGGTCTGCCGGGCGCCCGGCCAGGCAGGTTCCCACAATGGTGACCACCGAGGAAAGCGCGTCGCTCAGGTTGTTCACCGCGTCCAGCACGATCGCAATCGATCCGCTGATCAGGCCCACGGCAGCCTTGAGCCCCGAAAGCAGCAGATTTGCGCCGATCCCCAGCATGCTGGTCCGGATAATCACCTTCCGGCGGGAATCCGCGGCGGGAATACGCTCTTCGTCAGACATCGCTGACGAACCCCCTCTCTGTCCGGATGGCAAAGCGGCTGAAAGTCCCTCCGCTCTGCCTGTTTCTTCCTCCTGTCGTCAGCTTCTACATCGTGTCGTCAACAATAAAGGTCTCGGTTTCCAGCTCGTCCTCATCTCCATCCGCGGACAGCTCTTCCTCCGACTCCTCCGTCGGGCCTTCCGTCCCCTGTCCGGAAAGAGCGCCCATCGCCTCCAGATATTCCTCCAGACACCATCCATGGTCCCGAATGGCCCGGGCATGATCCACGCCTACATATCGGATATGCCAGGCCTCAGCGATGAAGCCGGTCAGCTTTTCCTTGCCCTCCTGATATCGGATGATGAATCCGTAATCCCAGCAGTTGGCATGAAGCCATGTGCACTGGGGTGTGCCCAGAAAGGATGATTTTTTCGGCACGTTGATATCAAAGGCCAGCCCGGAATGATGCTCGCTGCATCCCGGTTCTGCCACGGATTTCAGGGCTGCTTTCCGGGCCCGGGATTTCGTCCAGTCCTTGTTGCGCTCCAGGTAGGTGTTGATCTTCGCGTTCAGTGTGGTCACCTGCTTCTGGTAGCTTCGATAGCCGGCGCTGATCTGCCAGTTGGTGATGCCGTCCTTCTTCGCCGCCTCCAGCATGGCAATCAGCGCGTCCACGGCCTCGGCCACCCCCTGGGTCTGGGCATACTTGATTTTGACCAGTTTCGCGTCGCAAACCTCCGAAAGTGTCACCAGATTCGCGGGAACAAAGGTTTCTGCCACAGGATATTCCTTGTTGATCAGAAGGGGCCATTCTCCGGCCAGGACGTCCACCGGCTGAGGTGCGGGAATGGCCTCAGACGAGTAAAGCCGGGTGAGGGTTTTCGTTCCGGCAATGCCGTCGGCTTTCAGCCCGTTGGCATCCTGAAAGGTTTTCACAGCGTTTTTCGTGTCGGCCGAAAACACCCCGTCCGCCTCCAGGGTATAGTATCCCAGCTCCTGCAGCCGTTCCTGCATCCAGCGAACGTCTTCTCCTTTCATGCCGGATTTCAGGAGACGCTGCTTCGTCGTTTTCGTTGTTTCCGCCCCGGAAGGATTCTGCGCTTCTTCCGCGACCGCGACGGCGCCGCTTCCTTCCCCGGGAAAAACAGCCGGAAGGAGCAGCATGGACAAAGCCGCCAGAGCTGCCATCATCCGTAAAAAAATGCGGTCCATTCATCCATCCCCCTTCACCGGAGTATCCGAAAACCAATTATACCACACAGTGCGGGAAACGGACAAGAGATGCGCAAAAGCATCCGTCCGGGCTGTCCGCCGCGTTGCGTTTCCGTGAGATTTGTGGTACTTTATATCATATCGTAAACAGGAAGGATGGGGATGAAGATGCCGGATGTCGTGATGCATACCGCCTTCGGACAGGATGTGCTCCGTCGTCTCTCACCGGAAACCCGTGAGCGGATTCTTCCCGAGCCGTATCGTTTCGCGCTGTATGGGCCGGACCCCTGGTTTGCCTACAAGTTCTGGGTGCACCGGGAAGGCCGGGGCCGCCGGATGCACACTACCCGGACAGGCGCGTTTCTGACAGCCCTGGCAGAGCAGGCAAAAACAGGCAAGGCGCGGCGGGAGATGTTTTCCTATCTGGCCGGATTTCTGTGTCATTATGCCCTGGACGCCACCACTCATCCGTACATCATCCGCCGAACCACAACGGAATTTACGCAGGCCCGGGCTCACATGGGTTTTGAGCATGAGCTGGACACCCTGCAGATCGCCCGTGACGGACACGCCGGAGAACGGCATGCGGTGACAAAATATTACTTCCGGCCGGTACAGCTGCCAAAATCCATGGATGCCGACCTGAACCGCGTTTACGAAAAGATCTACGGATGGAAGGATTGCCGGCGCAAACTGAATCGGAGCATGCGCCTGTTCCGCGCGTTCTTCCGGGCGATGGAAAGCCCCGGGGGCGTGCCTGCCCGCCTGGCCCGTCTGCGCCATGACGACGGAATGAAAAATATGACCTACTCGGAAAACGATTTCCGTGGCAGGGATGTCGAAAACAACGCACACGCGGAATGGGCCCATTCCCACGATGATCATCTCCTGTCGCTGGAAAGCTTCGGCGAGCTTCGGAAAAAAGCGGAAGACCGGGCAGTGCGGCTGATTGAGGCCGCCGGCAGGTATATTTTTGACGGAGAAGGCAGTCTTCAGGAGCTGAGCAAGACCATCGGAAACGATTCTTATCTGAGCGGTCTTCCCGTGGATGATCCCCGGTGCCTGCTGGTTCAAAGCATGCTGCCCCCGGCGGATGCCGCGGAAAGCATGGATGGTTCGATCGCAAAACAGGGCGGAACGTCCGAAAGCGTTCCGCAGGAGCAAAGATGAGACTGAACGCGAACAATATCTGGACCGCCGTGACCGTGACGGCGCTGGTAGCCGTCATGGTCGTGCTGCTGCCGTGGGCCGACCGGCACATCTGCAGGCGCCTTAAGCTGAACCTGCAGGGCGGTCTGAGCGAAAACCCCAGGGCAGATGAGCTGCTGCAGTTGCGCAAAAGCCTGCTGATCGCCGGTTTTCTCGCGTATATCGGGCTGTTTGCCTATATCGTGTTCTTTTCCCGGGCCGCCACGGAGGACTATCAGGTGCATGTAGCGGTGCTGGAGGATTTATCCAACTCCGTTCAGACGGACCACGGCTTTTCAGACGTGCTGAGGACCCTGTTCAGCGAGGGCATCGGCGCCGCCCTGTCCCGGGTTCGGATTGTCCGCCTGGCGGACATCCTGCAGTTCTATATGAACATGATGCTGTTCGTTCCCCTGGGCTATCTGCTGCCCTATGTTTCCTCCTGGTTCCGGGCAAGGGTCACCCGCTGGCCCGTCCTGGCCTGTTTTCTGTTCAGCGTGGCGGTAGAAAATCTTCAGCTGGTCACCAAACGTGGCTATTACGATCTGGACGACCTGATTTCCAACACGCTGGGCGGCTTCATCGGACAGATCCTGTTTATTTCGGTCGCGTTTGTGGTGACCGATCCGAATTGGCGGAAAAGCCTGCGCATTTACCGCGCCTGGAAGAAAGAATCCCGGGGACATGCCCTTCCGGCGTATGAACGGCGGCTGAATTTACAGCGGATCACCCTGCGGGGCAGCGATCCCCTGGAAATCTACGCTTTTTTTGTCGAACAGCTTGGATTTCGGGCGCAAAAGCGGCTGCCGCCTGTCGCGGATGGCGAAACCGGGTTTCTGTTTCAGCTGGGGCATCTGCAGATCGAAGTCCGCTGCCGCGAAGGAGCGGTTATTACGGAAGATCAGTTTCTGACCCTGTCCACAGCCCGGATGGCTGTGATTCGAAAATGGCTGGAAGCGGAGGGCATCGAGCCGACCGCTTATCAGGCGGATCCCTGCACAGGGCTGCGCATCATGGAATTTACCGGTCCGGACCGGATTCATGTCCGGCTGATGGAGGAAGCGCTTGGATCGAGATAAGAAAGGAGGAGGAAACCCTTCATGAAACATCGCATGGTTCAGATGATCGCCGTCCTGGCCTTGTGGGTCTTTCTGGCCGCGACGGTCTGTCCCGGAGCCACCCTGGCCGAAAGCGCAAACGGTGCAGGCACAGAAAACGAAACCAGCACGAAAATGGAAACAGAAATGAACGCTGATGACGCAATCTCGGAAACCGCCCCGCAGCTGACCTGCCTGAACATCGGGAAAGCGGACTGCATGCTGCTGACCGCAAACGGCCGCAGCTATCTGATCGACACCGGATACGCCCACACGTTTCCGGCCCTGGAGACCATGCTGGCCCGCTCCGGGGTAACGCACCTGGACGGGGTGTTTCTGACCCACTGCCACCAGGACCACATGGGAGGGCTGACACCCCTTTCGGAAAGCGGGATTCCGGTGGACGCGTGGTATGCCTCTCCGCTGACGCTGGAAGAAGATATGTCGCTGCATCCCCTTGCCGTTGCCGCCGCGAAAGCAGGCCAGACGCCCGTATGGCTCTCCGCCGGGGCTGTGATCGACGCCGGAAACGGTGCGACCTTCACCGTGCTCGGGCCCCTTTCGCTGAACACGGAAAATGAGAATAACAATTCGCTGATTCTGTTCTTTTCTTCCCGGGACGGAAGCATCCTGCTGTGCGGCGATATGAAAAAAGAAGAATCGTCGGCGCTGCTGGACGCCGGCTGCTTTCAGGCCTGTGACCTGTTGAAAGTGGGCTTTCACGGAGACAATCAGGGGCTGAAACGAAAACTGGCGGAAACGCTGCGTCCGAAAGCGGCCGTCATCCTGACCGATTCCCGGGAGGAACCGGACACCCCTGATCCGAAGGTGCTGCGTCTGCTGGAGGAAATCGGCTGCGAAACATACGTATCCCAGGATGCCCATGACGCATGGCGCTTCACGCTGGAAAGCGGCCGGGTGACCGCGGAAGACGTGATCTGGGAAGGCATCCCTGCGCGATTCGACGGTGCGGAGATGGTCATTGATGTGGCCGACGACACGCTGACCATCCGGAACAGCGGAACGGAAACCCTGTCCCTGCAGGGATGCGTGGTTTACTCCGTCAACGGCAATGAGACGCTGGATATGGCGAATGTCTCGCTCGCTCCAGGGGAAAGCCGGGTGATCGGATCCCGCAGCACCGAGGGAACAGCGGATGAAATCCGGAACGAAAAGCGGATCTGGAACCGGAAAAAACGGGATGTCGCCATTTTGTATGATCCCTGGGGCCGGCCTTTGGCCTGCGCGGACAACGGCATTGCGGAAGATTAGCAGGAACAGGCAAGGCCCGGAAGAGCACAGGTAATGCTATCGCTTATCTTTATCAATCAATTCCAGACAAATGGTGGAAAGAATCGCAAAGACCGCCGCAAAGAGCGCCAGCATGATCCAGTTTTTCTGGATGTTGGCCCGGGATTGCTCGAATTCCGGCTTGCGGCCGGCTTCGGCGGTTTTCGTCTGGACGAAAGTACGCACCCGGTCCTCTCCCAGGGCTTCCAGCACCTCGCCCACCGTGGCATTGAAGCTGAATGTCTGATCCCGTCTATTCTGCAGGATTTCGCTTCCATTGGCCAGGTCGATCAGCTGGCCCAGCGTCACCGCGTCCAGCACCTTCTCCTCCCGATTCATCTCCGAAGTCTCTTCGGCGCCCAGAATATCCGCCAGTTCGCCTGCCGTAAGCGATGGAATGACCACCGTGTCCCGCCGTTTTTCAAACCCTTTACTGTTCAGCAGATCCAGCAGCTGGCCGACGGACACCGTTCCGCCGATTTCCTGATTCTTCATGCCCTCGATCGTGTTCCAGCCGGTCACCATGGGCAGCTCGTTATATCCGCTCTGGGAGGCGATAGCCCGGATGCCGTAATGGCTGATGGTGAAATTCGCCATAGGACGGCTCCATTCCGGCAGGGGAATAATGCTGCCGCAGAACACCAGCTGGAAAATGAGCACAAAGGGCATCACCGTCATGGCGGAGGTCGTGGTATGACTGAAGCTGGAAATGAACAGGCTCATCATATCGGAGGCATAGGAAATCAGAAGCATGGAAAGGCCGATGTCCACGATCATCCATCTCGTCATGAATCCCCGCTCCGGAAACCGGATCCCCACGATTTGCAGCACATACATGCTCACCGCCGTCTGAGCCAGGCAAAGGAAAAGCTGATAGATCATATGGGCGGCCACATAGGATGTAACATGCATGCCGGAACGATGCTCCCGCTTGATAATCGGCCGCTCGCGGCAGACGGACTGAATGGAGTTGAAAGCACCGTTCCAGAGGGCCACGCAGGTCAGCGCGAAAGCCCCCATCAGGCTGCCTTCCATGTTGATAAAAAGTCGCTTCCGGATCACCATCCCGACCAGCCCCGCGATGATCGCGGCCATGGGGATCACCTTCCAGTCGCTCTGGTTGACGAAAAACCGAAATTGCTTGCCCAGATAGATCGGAATCTGATTCAGCCGTCCGCGATGACGGATGGCCCGGGATTTTTCCGTTGTATGTGCGCTCATTTCAGGCATGCTGCACCTCCGTTCTCCCCGCCGCGGAAACACCCGCTTCCCGGTTTTCCGTCCTTTCCATCCCGGCAAAGCGCCTGATAAACTCATCCGCCCGGCCGTCTCCGCCTTCCTCCTGCCGGTTCACGGATTTGACAATCTCCTCCATCCGTTCCTTCCCGAAGAAGGCCCGCGCCTCCGGAATGGATCCGTAAAACGCCAGCCGTCCGGTTCGCTGGGAATCCTTGGCCAGGACGATGACATCGTCAAACAGATCGATCACCCGGTCCGGCGTGTGCGTGATGACGATAATGATCTTTCCCTGATCGGCGATCACGCGCAGCTGCTGAAACAGCTCCCGGGCCATGACACCGTCCAGGCCGGAATCCGGCTCATCCAGAATGAACAGATCCGGATTGGAAATAAACTCCATCGCGATGGAAAGACGCTTGCGCTGACCGCCGGACAGCTTGGAAACCTGACTGTCCTTCACCGGCACAAGGCCGAAGATTTCCATCACTTCCTCCACCCGCTTCTCCCGGTCGTCATGAGTAAAATCACTGGGAAGCCGCAGGGTGGCCGCGTCCATCAGGGTTCTGAAAGCGGTATCTGATCCGCGCATCAAATCCAGCTGGGGAACGAAACCGATATTGTACATCATGTTCTTATATTCTTTGTACATATTCCGGCCGTTCAGCACGACTTCCGCCCGGGCCGGCTCATATCCGTTGATCGCGTTGATCAGGGTCGTTTTTCCCGAGCCCGAGCCGCCCAGCAGCAGCACCATATGCCCCGGCTGAACGGTCATATGAATATCCCGGAGCAGGGTTTTCTTTTTGAAGAGCTCCCTGGCCGTGCGTTCTTCCAGGTTGACGGTCAGCCCCTGATCCAGCACCGCGGCCTTGTTGCCCGAAAAGAAATCGGACACCCGTTCCACAGGATCCTCGACCTGCCAGATGGGCTGATACTTTTTGCTGAATCCCCAGAGCAGGGCGGGAATAAAGTCCGCAAAAACCCAGAGGATGATCCAGTATCGCTTCTGGCCGAACACCTCGATCAGCCCCATCTGAATCTTGATTTCATAAAGAAAAGTGATCAGTCCGGTCAGAACGCCCAGAAAGACGAGGACGACGGATAGGGTGGACCCATCGTGAACGAAAAGCTGAATGATCTCAATCATCACCACAGGCACCCGCATAAAAGCAAGGGATCGGCCCTCCAGTTCCCGGTCGGCACACAGGCCGGTTTTATAATCCTTCGCGAAGGGCACAAAAGCCCACCAGCCCCGAACGCCGCATTTTTCGAAGATTTTCCACAGGCCCACGCTGTGCAGGATCTCCATGACCAGCAGAACGACAGAGTTTGCCCCGAAAAGCAGAAAGCCGATCACAGAGAGAAACCGCGGCCAGGAAGACGCATTCATCCGATGTACTCCTTCCGTTTACGGAATCTGCGGAATCCGGAGGGATTCCTGTTTGCCAGACAGTATATCACATTCCGATCCCGATGGCTACCGGAAGCGCCCCCGCCTTGCGGATCGCGAACAAAATATGGCCGAACAAAATATGCCACGGATTTTGGTAATTCTTGACTTTTTGAGCGGAAGGGGTTAGAATAATTCAAACGTTTTGGATCGTTTTTTCGTATATTCTTTTTCAGGGGTTCCCAAAGATAAAGCCGAAAGGAGGAAACCGTGTGAAAATCAGCGCTGACCGATTCAGCGGCTATTCGCCTGTCGGGGATATACTGGTGACAGCTGTATGCATCGTTCTGCTGATTCTGATGCTTTTCTCCTATATTAAGCGGAACCGGGCCTTCAAGATCTTCGCGGCCATCCTGTGCACGCTGGTGCTGGCCGCTTATACCGATATCGGATATCAAACGATGATGATCGGCTACAAGCCAAGCCTGACCGTTCCTCTGATCATAATGCGGCTCGGGATGCATTTTTCTATCTTTACAATGCTTCTGCTGTTTGTGGTATACATTACCGAGATCACCGGTCTGGGGCGCATGGCCTCTCTCTGGGCCATCTTCCTGGCCGGTTTGATCACCGGGACTGTGGTTGTGGTCGATATTGTTGACGCCATCGTCAGCAAAGTACGGTTTGATCAAAGCGGTAACCTCTATTCTTCTTTCAACATCTTTCTGTTTGCCTACATCGCCTATATGCTGCTGCTGTCCGCTCTTCTGTATTTTGTCCGCAACCGGGTTTACCGGCGCGTGTTTCTGGGGTTCGTCGGAACCGCCGTGATGGCCGTGGTGCTGAATCTCACTCAGCAGCTGGTCGGACAGACTTCGTTCATGGTGGGCAGTTTCATGCTTCCCGTCATCGCCATGTTCTACATCGTTCATTCCAATCCCTACGATATCCGGCTGGGTGCCATTGACAGCAGCGCTCTTTACGATCAGGTGCGATATTATTACGAGAAACGCCGGAGTTTCTATTTCATGAGCCTGCTGTTGCCGACCATCGAGGAAAATCGCTCTGTTCTGCCTGCTTCCATGCAGGCTACCATCCGGCATTTCGCCACCGCCTTCTTCCGTGACGCAATCATGTTCAAGATGTCCCCGGGGCATTTGATTCTGTTGATTGAAAAGCGAAAGAACAGGAATTTCAAAGAGCGGTGCGATAAGATTCTGAAAGCCTTCGACATGGAATACAGGCGGTTCCGCTATGACTATAAGATCGTCATCGGCGAAGGCAACCCGAAACTGATTGAGCAGAACGAATACCTCGATTTCATCCGGAATATTCACCAGCATATGGACGTTAACGCGATCCATTACGTGGAGGATCAGGACGGTGTCGACTTTGAGCGCCGGGCCTTTATTCTCAGGGAGCTGTCGGACATCTGTCACCATCGGAATCTGAACGACCCGCGGGTGCTGGTTTACTGCCAGCCGGTATACAACATTCAGCTGGGAAGATATGACACAGCCGAAGCGCTGATGCGGCTGGATCTGCCGGAGATCGGCATGGTCTATCCGGATCAGTTCATTCCGCTGGCGGAGGAAAACGGCTACATTCATGTGCTGACGGAAATCATTCTGCACAAGACCTGCGAAGCGGTGCGCGAGCTGACAGAC
>CADBLV010000103.1 GCA_902795555.1 uncultured Eubacteriales bacterium
AAGCGGCTGCACAGGAAGGAAGTTCATGGGGGACGCAGGGATGGACAGAAGACATTTAAAGGGAACGAAAAATCATGTACTTGTTATAGCGGTCTGCATACTGCTTTCATTCGTGCTTGGGGCTGCCTGCTGCCAGGCAGAACCATTAACCGGAGCAGGGGAAGAAGGAGGAACGGCTGTCCTTGAATTCTCTTCTTTTGATGGCGGTGGCCCGGATTACTATATTGAATTAGACGATCCTGAGCTTGTGTCCTATACCTCCCGGAGGGTATACGATAATGAAGACCATGAGATGATGACAGGCTCCGGGTATACGATCATTTATACCTTTACCGGATTAAAGAGCGGAACGACAGGGATGACAGTCCATGTTTCTTCACCGCTCTCGGAAAACTACGACATCTATTATACGGTCATTGTGGACGATGACCTTAACGTGACGATGAAACAGGAACGGGCGATCTCCAGGTTTGAATTGTACCGCAGCGGTGATGGTTTCTATGATACCTATGAGATCATCACGCTCCAGAACCAATATTCCGTGTCTGTGAACGGAGAGGATTTCCGGAGCGTCAGGGATGATATTGTTGATGCGCTCTATGATGTGGTTGAGAAATATGACCTTTACCGGTGGGATGGGTTCGATGAATACGAGGACGGCATCCTGGATGGTGAAAGTTTCCGCCTGGAAATCGACTTTTCAGACGGCACGTCCATATGGGCAAACGGGGACAATGCTTTTCCGGATGATTATATTCCTGTGATGGAAGAAATGCAGGAGATCCTGGAAAGCAACGGGAAAGAGCCTTCGGATCCATACGGAGATCTTGAAGACATTCTGACGGCTTTGCTCTCCGGATTTTTTCCCGACAGCAATGAAAAAACCGTCGGGACAGACGTTGCTTATGGGGATATCACTGATTTTTACTACACCTATGATGCTTCAACCTATCCGCCGGAATACCAGCGTTACCGCTTTTATGTGGAAGATGGGAAAAAGCTGTTCTACCATGAAACAAGGGAAGGAGATGACTGGCCGCAGACAGAGGAAGATATTACAGTTTCCGGAACAGTGGACCTGAAGGAAGAAGAGTGGGCCGCATTCTGTGGCTTCATTGAAGGAGGAACCGTACGGAAGAGGGAAGAAAGCCTTGAAGATGGGGATTCCGGTCCGTGGCTGTACCTGTACTGGGATGGGGATCAGGGAGAGTTTCAGGAGTTTTCCTTTGCTTCCTGGGAGGATCAGGCTGACTTTGAGTCTTTCTGTGAAATGTTGAAAGCTTCCGGAAACCAGGACGAGTGAAGTCGCTTCATAGAAGCTGAAAACAGTAATTCGTCATTCGATTAAGAAAGGTATGGTTTATGGCATCAGGTAAAGATTATTTGGAATACATACTGGATCAGCTATCAGGGCTGGATGACATATCCTATCGTGCCATGATGGGAGAATATATCATCTACTATCGCGGCAAGGTTGTCGGCGGCATATATGATAACCGCTTTTTAGTGAAGCCTGTAAAGGCTGCGGTGACCATGATGCCGGATGCAGAGTTGGAACTCCCGTATGAAGGCGCGAAAGAAATGCTGTTCGTGGACGATGTGGAGAACAGGGAGTTCCTGTATGAGTTGCTGGAAGCGATGTATGATGAACTGCCTGCACCGAAGAAGAGAAAGAAGTAAACAAATCGGTATTTGTCGACGCGTTCCCATCAATGTAAATTCTGGTCGTATCATGAAAGGAGACGTTTGATATGGGACTTTTTACTCCAAAATGGATGACAGACCCAGCAAGGACCGCACTGCTTGACGATGAAGAGAAGCTCAAAAAAGCGTATGAAGAAAGTGGCAGCGCAGAGGTGCGCCAGGCTGCGGTTGCCAGGATAAAAGACGCGGATTATCTCTATAAACAGTTACTGGAATGGCAAACAATCGGGAATGACGAGATCATCCGCGCGATTGTCAGACGACTCGGTGAACTGGACCGGAAGACGCTGATCAATGCGGTAAAAGTCTTTGGCCGTGCTCACACGCGTGGCTACTCACCGCTTGTTCAGGAGATGATCAGAGAGGAACTGACAGACGCGGAAATGCTGGATTCTCTGAAATTATTACGCTATGAAGACGAGATCGCAATCTGGGTAGTCAGGGGGGTTGAGAATCCGGATACCATCAGGGAACTGGTTTCCAGGATGATCGATGCGCAGCTGAAGTTCTCTGACAAAGCAAGGTGGAAAATCTGGGATATCGCGGTTGAACGGCTCAGTGGTAACAAAGAACTGAGCCTTTCGGTGCTGAAAGAACTGGAGATGAAACAGGGATATTTAGGCGATCCGGCAGGTCTTCTGGAGAATATTACCGATGAGGAACTGCTGAACGATCCGGATACTGTCCGTTTTGTCAGAGATCAAAAGGCGCTCGAAACTCTGCTACTCGATAACACCGCGGATCCGGAATTACGGAAAAAAGTGCTGAAGTATGTCAGGAACCGGGAAATGGCGAAGGCTGTTCTGCTTGACAGAACGGCAGATCCGAAAGTCAGGAAAGAAAGCATAAAGTATACTGACGGTACAGACGCCCTGTTAGAAGTTCTGAAAG
>CADBLV010000104.1 GCA_902795555.1 uncultured Eubacteriales bacterium
ATCCGCTCTCCTCAATCCGTTTCCGGCTCCGCGGATGGCAGCTGTACAGAATCGGCATTTCATATTTTTCCGCCATCCGGTTGATGGCTCCGAACAGGCTCCGGAAGTTAGCTTCCGTGTCGATGTTCTCCTCCCGGTGGGCGCTCAGCAGGATATATTTTCCCTTCTCCAGCCCCAGCCGCCGGTGAATGTCCGAGGCCTCAATGGCTCCGAGATTCGCCCGCAGCACCTCGGCCATCGGGCTTCCCGTCACATAGGTCCGCTCCTTCGGCAGCCCGCATTCCGCCAGATATCGCCTCGCGTGCTCGCTGTAGGCCATGTTCACGTCGCTGATAATGTCCACAATCCGCCGGTTCGTCTCCTCCGGCAGGCATTCGTCCTTGCATCGGTTCCCGGCCTCCATGTGGAAAATCGGGATATGCAGCCGTTTCGCCCCGATCACGCTCAGGCAGCTGTTCGTGTCCCCCAGAACCAGCACGGCCTCCGGCCGCATCGCAGCCATCAGCTCATAGCTCTTCGCGATGATGTTCCCCATGGTCTGTCCCAGGTTCTCCCCGACAGCGTCCAGATACACCTCCGGATCATCCAGTTTCAGATCCCGGAAAAACACCCCGTTCAGGTTATAGTCATAATTCTGTCCCGTGTGCACCAGCAAAGTATCAAAATACTTCCGGCATTTTCCGATCACCGCCGCCAGCCGGATAATCTCCGGCCGTGTCCCCACGATGATCATCACCTTCAGCTTCCCGTTTTCCTGCCATTGTGCCATGTAGTGTTTACGGTCCTTTCATCTCGTTCATTCTCCCCCGTCCCCTGAGACCAGGGGAAGGGGGCAGGGGGGATAGGGTTCAATCAAACTCTCTCAAAAAACGTGTCAGGCTTCGCCGGATCAAACACCTCGCTGGCCCACATCAGCGTCACCAGCTTCTCCGTCTCGCTCAGATTCACAATACTGTGCGTATATCCCGGCAGCATATGCACCGCCTGAATCTTCTCCCCGCTCACAGGAATCTCAATCACCTCGTCGGTTCCGATCTTCCGCTCCCGGATCAGGCCCTTCCCGCTCACGACGATAAACAGCTCCCATTTGCTGTTGTGCCAGTGCTGTCCCTTGGTGGCGCCGGGCCGGGAAATATTGACGCTGAACTGCCCGTGATCCGCCGTCTTGAGGATCTCCGTAAAGCTCCCTCGCTCGTCGGTCTTCGTGTTCAGGTCAAAGGCAATCTTTTCCGCCGGCAGATAGGACAGATACATGGCATAGAGCTTCTTCTCAAAAGAACCCTCCGCCATCCGCGGCATCATCAGCGTCCGCGGCTCGTCCCGGAATGTCTCCAGACAGCTCACAATCTGCCCCAGCGTCGCCCTGTGCGTAATCGGCGCCCCGCAGTATCGGCCTTCCGGCGTCCATTTCGGGGTCAGCCCGTCAAATCCGTCCTCCCCCGCCGCCGGATAGTCGCATCGGTGCTCCTTCCCCTCCAGCGCGTCGAACATTTCCTCAATCAGGTCGTCGATAAACAGAATCTCAAGCTCCACCGCCGGATCGCTGACCGTAATCGGAAGCCCCCGCGCGATGTTGTGGCAGAAGGTGCCGATGGCGCTGTTATAATTCGGCCGCACCCATTTCCCCGCCAGGTTCGGAAATCGGTACACCAGCACCTTCGCTCCCGTCTCCCGGGCATATCGGAAAAACAGCTCCTCCCCGTCCCGCTTGCTCAGGCCGTATTCGCTCTTCCCGAATCGTCCGGCCAGCGTCGCCTGAACGCTGCTGCTCAGCATCACAGGGCATCGGTTCCCGTGTGCCTTCAACCGGTCCAGCAGCAGGCTTGCGAATCCGAAATTCCCCTCCCGGAATTCGGAAACCTCCTTCGGCCGGTTCACCCCCGCCAGGTTGAACACAAATTCTGCCCGCTCGCAGAAGCGGTCCAGCTCCTCCGGCGTGTTTTCCAGGTCATATTCGTAAATTTCTTCAATCTGAATCCCCGGCCGCGTCCGGTTTTTTCCGTCCCGGAGGTTCTTCAGATTTTCAACCAGGTTCCGGCCGGCAAAGCCCCGGGCCCCGGTCACCAGGATTCTCATTCGGCCGTCCCTCCCTTAAAGATGGCGGATCCCTTTCAGTTCTTCCTGAACATAGTCCGTCGTCAGAATCTTCTTCACGGTCCCCTCGACGTCCAGCCGCTGCGTGTTATGGCTGGTATACGCCTCGTCCGCCATAGTCTGAACCTGCCCCTCGACAAAGTATTTGTCATAGTTCAGGTCCCGGTTGTCCGCCGCCACCCGGTAATATCCGCCCAGGTCCTCGCTCCGCAGCCGCTCCTCCCGGGTCATCAGCGTCTCATACAGCTTCTCCCCGTGCCGGGTCCCGATCACCTTCGTCCCCGTGTCGCCGAACAACTGCTGCACAGCCTTCGCCAGATCCCCGATGGTGCTGGCGTCTGCCTTCTGAATGAACAGATCCCCCGGGTTCGCGTGTTCAAAAGCAAATCGAACCAGCTCCACCGCCTCGTCCAGGTTCATCAGAAACCGCGTCATGTTCGGGTCGGTAATCGTAATCGGGTTCCCCGCGTGAATCTGGTCGATAAACAGCGGAATCACCGATCCCCGGCTGCACATCACATTGCCGTATCGCGTGCAGCAGATCACCGTCCCGCCCCGCTCCGCGGCCACCCGGGCGTTGGCATAAATCACGTGCTCCATCATTGCCTTGCTGATTCCCATGGCGTTGATCGGATAGGCCGCCTTGTCGGTGCTCAGGCAAACCACCCGCTTCACGCCCGCCGCCACCGCCGCGTGCAGCACGTTGTCCGTCCCCTCGATGTTGGTCTTCACAGCCTGCATCGGGAAAAATTCACAGCTGGGAACCTGCTTCAGCGCCGCCGCGTGAAAGATGTAGTCCACCCCCGGCATGGCGTCCGCCACTGATCGGGGATCCCGCACGTCGCCCACGTAGAACTTCACCTTTTTCGCCGTTTCCGGGTGTGTCGCCTGCAGCGCGTGCCGCATGTCGTCCTGCTTCTTCTCGTCCCGGCTGAATATGCGAATCTCGCCAATCTCCGTCTCCAGGAAATGCTTCAGCACGGTGTTCCCGAAGGATCCTGTTCCCCCGGTAATCATCAGCGTCGCCCCGTCAAAAGCGCTCCGCTTTTTCCCGGCCCCGGCCCGTTCAAAGGTTCCCATCTTCTTCTCCGGTTTCATCCCTGTCATTGTGTCCATCGTCCCCATTCCTCTTCTTCCTGCAGTTCGTCCGGCCTGCCCAATCAATATATTGTATCACATTATCCGCAATGATTCAAATAGGCCGTCTCAATCTGCTTCGCCACATATTCCGGCGTGCATCGTTCATACATCTCCCGAACCGTCTCAAAGGGAATCCGCTTTCCCCGTTTTTCCTTCACAAAATCCACCACCCGCCCGGCCGCCTCGGCCGGATTCCCGTTCACGTTCACCGTCAGGCACAGCGGATAGTCCTTCAGATAGGCCATAATCGGGCTCCCCTCGTCAAACACGAAGTTGACAATCGGCTTCCCCGTGCTGAGGTATTCAAAAATCTTGCTCGGCACCTGCGTCGGGTTCAGGTTGTCGATGTTAATCAGGAAATCCGCCTCGTTCCGGGCCTCCTCCGCCTTCTCGCTGCTCACGGCCCCGTGCAGAACGATCCGTTCCTTCGCCTCCCCGTAAGCCGGCGAAGCCTCGATCATCTCCTGATGTCCTCCGTAAAAATCGAAGAGGAAACTTTCCCCGCTGTCAAGTTTCGCCGTTTCGCTGTCCTTCTTCATCTCCGCGATAATCGCCACCACCTGCTCCGGCGGCCGCAGCCCGGGATACAGCGTCCCCGTGAAAACCAGCCGCGCCGGCTCGTTGTCCGGTTTCGCCGCGGCGTCCGAATTCGCGACCTCCGCAGTCTTCCCGGAACTTCCGGCGCCCTTCGCGACCTCCGCAGCCTTCCCGGGAGTCCCGGCGTCCTTCGCAGTCTCCGCAGTCTTCGCTCCCTCCGGCGCCTTCACCATCGGAAACTCGCTGGCGATCCATTTCTCCTTCAGCTCCGGCCACATCTTCCCGTTCACCTCGGCGATGATCGGCGTCGTCATCACAAATGCGCATTCCTCCGTCATCCGCTTCTCAAACGCCTTTCGTTCCTCCTGGTGTTCCTCTGTGTCCGTTCCCCGATTCCAATAGGTGTCCAGCTGGTAAACCGCCCAGGCCGTCCCCTTTCCGGCTTTTCCTTCCTTCTGCCAGGCCCACACAGCGTCCTGAGGCATCATCGTAATCAGCACCAGGTCATATTCCCCGTTCGAAACCTGCTCCCGGAAGAATTTTCGATACGCCTTCACATACGGCGGATAGAGGGACAGCTCCCGGTATGTGCGCCGCCCTTCCCGTTCCGCTTCGGCCAGCCCCCGCCGGAGAATAATCCGCCCCGCCGAAATCGGCCGTTTCCGGATCTCCGCCATCAGCTTCGCCTTGCTCCGCATCTCCGGCACATACAGGTTCGTAATCCGCTCGCCCTTCCGTTCGGTAACGGTGGTGTCTTCCTTCTCCCCGCTCAGCGCCGCAACATGCACCCGGTGCCCCCCGGCCGTCATCGCCTCCGCGATGTTCCGCACAACCGCCCCCGTGGCGTCCCCGTGCGGATAGTATCCCTTCGTCACAATCAGTATCTTCATTCCCAGTCCGTTTCCCCTTCGTTCATGCTCCTTCGAAAGCCTCGGCAAAGTGTTTCGCGAAAGCCGCCC
>CADBLV010000105.1 GCA_902795555.1 uncultured Eubacteriales bacterium
CGCGGGTTTAATCGACAGAGAACCATGGAAGGCCGATTTATACTGGGTTTGCGGGTTGCTGAGGAGCAGATCTGAACCCGTTCCATGACGGTCATGTACAGTCAGATCTAAAAACCCCTTTAGGGCAGAATTTTTCAGAAAAAAATCCTCTATAGGGAAGTTTTGGAATTGAGGGTACATGACTGTCATATTCCAGACTGAGAGGAGCATTTTCAAGCGTGAAAAAAGATCGAATGATTTACGGAGGTTGATGCCATGAGTATGATGTGGCAGTATCTGGACAAGCGGTCGGCTACGATCGCGGCGATTATGGACTACAACAACATGAAATTCATCATCCGGGACACCGGCGATGAAATCCGGGGTGTGTATGAAGGCGTGACCGGCGTGAGCAGCCCGAAGCTGGACGACATGCCGAAAGCGCACAATCCTGCTGCCGGCGAGGAACGCACCATCAAGGCGATTGAAGAGATTAACGTTTTACAGGAGCGATACAGGCAGGCCTGTGAATACATGGCCTGGTTTCAGCCGGCCTGGGATGCACTTTCGGAAGATGACCAATTTGTACTGGATACCTTCTACCGCAGCGCGAACACATACGGATCCGGGGCGGCGGATGTTGTCGGCGAACGGTTCTGCATTGAGCGGAGCTCTGTATACCGGAAGAAGAACCGGGCGCTGGAGAACCTGACCACATTGCTGTACGGGAAATGATGATTGTCCAAAACATGGGACGATTTATATGCTATTCCCGTGTATAATGATAGCGTGGAAAATCCGGAAAGGCTCCGTGGGCCGGCGCTCACGGGGTTTTCTTGTCGGTCTTAGAGGACTGGACCGACGGAACAAAAAGGGTCGACCCATCCGTTCCGCGAGAAAAAGGAACCGTCCCCTTTTCTCAAAAGGGCGGTTACACTCAAAAAAAGTTACACTAAAACTTCGAAAGCGCCGGAAGCGTTGAAATATAAGGGATTGCGGGGAGGGGGCGGTTACACTCACGAAAAACGGCCCGGACACGGAAACGCCGGAAGCGTTGAAAAATAAGGGGTTGCGGGGTGTTCCTGGTTACACTCAATTTGAGTGTAACCGGGGCTCGGTTACACTCAAATTATAAAGGGGACGGACACGGGATTCGAAAATTCATGGGTGCGCCGGACAGGAAGATATGGTATACTGCAGACGGGAGGATGATCCGCATGAGCAAGACCCAAAGCCGAATTCGGGAAAGCGCCCTTCGATACAAACATTCGCTGGGGCAGCATTTTCTCTATGACGAGGAGCTGCTGGCCGCCCTGGTGCGGGAGGCGGGAGTGACGAAGGAGGACGATGTTCTGGAAGTGGGGCCGGGATGCGGAAGCCTGACCGGGCCTCTGTGCGACGCCGCGGGGCAGGTGCTGGCTATCGAGCTGGACGAGCGGCTGATTCCGCTGCTGAAGGGATTCCTGGCGGAGAAGAAGAACCTGACGTTGATTCAGGGGGACGTGATGACGCTGGAAATGGCGGAAGCGACGGCCTGCCTGCGAAAGCCCTTTGCCGTGGTGGCGAATATCCCTTATTACATTACGACCCCGCTGGTGCTGCGGCTGCTGGATCCCTCGCTGCCGGTGAGCCGCCTGGCCCTGATGGTGCAGAAAGAAGTGGCAGAGAAGATGCTTGCTTCTCCCGGGGACGACGGATGGGGGCCGCTGGCGATTCGATGCCAGTACTATTGTGAGGTGCGATTGGCGATGGAGGTTCCGGCGGCGTGCTTTACCCCGCCGCCGAAGGTGGACAGCGCCTTTGTGGTGCTCACCAAGCGGGATGAGCCTGCCGTGAAGGTCAGGAGCGAGGAGATGTTCTTCCGGGTGGCCGGCGCGGCGTTTGCCCTGCGGCGGAAGACCATGCTGAACAATCTATGCGCGACCTTCCGGGTGAACCGGGCACAGGCCCTGAGCTGGATGGGAAAGGCGGGGCTGGACGAGAAGAATCGGGGAGAGAATCTGACGCTGGAGCAGCTGGGCTCTCTGGCAGACGTTATGGCGGAAGACGCCGGGAAGGCAGAGGAGAGCAAGAAAGCTGGGAAGATCAGGGAAGCCGGGAAGGTTGCGGAGACCGAAAAAACAGGGAAGACCTGTGAGGCCGCAGAAGCCAGGAAGATCAGGAAGACCACGGAAGCAGGGAGCAAGGAGGACGGGAAAGCATGAGCATTGCGAAATTCACCCATGTGTCCCCGGGGCAGTATGCCGCGGCGATGGGGAACCGGGACTGCCTGCCGATTGGGGAGATTCCGCTGCCTCGCCGGGCGACGAAGGGCAGCGCCGGATATGACTTTGTGTCGCCTGTGGAGGCGATGATCCCGCCGGGCGGCGAGGCGCTGATTCCCACCGGGATCCGGGCGGAGATGGAAGAAGGATGGGTGCTGATGCTGTTTCCCCGGAGCTCGCTGGGATTCAAAACGGGGGCGCGGCTTTGCAACACCGTCGGGATTATTGACAGCGACTATGCCTTTGCGGAGAACGAGGGGCACATCATGGTGAAGATGCGGAACCCCGGGGAGAAGCCTGTGACCATCGGGAAGGGAGACCGCTTCTGCCAGGGGGTTTTCGTTCCCTTCGGAACGGCGGAGGAGCCGGAAACGACGGCGGAGCGGAAAGGCGGATTCGGATCGACCGGCGGACGATGACGGCGAAACAGAGAGTCGGATTCGGATCGACCGGCGGACAGGGATGACGGCGGAGGATCGGACGACTGAAGACAAACGCGACCCGGAGGGAAACCGGGAGCGGGGAGGAAAGGAGCGGCGACGATGGAACTGACGAAAGCCACGGCGGCGGATCTGACGGACGTGGTGAGCCTTTATCAGCGAGTGACAGAAGAGATGAACGCGGAAGGGCTGGACTGCTGGCGATGGGGCGAATGGCCTTCGGAGGAGATTCTCCGGAAGGAAACAGAGGCCGGCCGGCTGTATATTCAGCGGGATGAGGATACCCTGGCCGCCGCGATCGTTCTGAAACAGGAGCAGGATCCGGAATATGAAACGGCGAGCTGGACCTGCGGGATTCGACCGGGAGCGCTGCACCTGCTGGCGGTGAATCCCGCGATTCAGGGATCCGGATGGGGCGGGGGCGTGCTGGACGACGCATTGCAGCTGCTGAGACGAGCGGGATGCGACTGCGTTCGCAGCGACACGGACTGCCGGAACAGGCGGGCGATTCGCCTGTATGAAAAAATGGGATTCCGATTTTGCGGGGGGCTCAGCCGGACGGGCTTTTCCCATCCCTTCCGATGCTACGACAAGCCGCTGAAGCGGGAAACCCCGCTGCTGCCCATTCGCATGACGCCGGCCTTTCGGGGCGGGGCTCTGACGCCCTGGGGCGGGGAGAAGCTGAAGACCGTATGGGGAAAAGACCTGCAGGAGATTCCCACGGGCGAAAGCCTGGAGGTGAGCTGCATTCCGGGGCTGGAAAGCCGGGATCCCCAGGGGCGAACGCTGACGGAGTTGGTTCGGGAATTCGGGGAAAAGATTGTCGGGCATTTTGCGGACAAGCCTTTCCCGCTGCTGCTGAAGCTGATCGACGCCCGGGAAGCCCTGAGCGTGCAGGTGCATCCGAACGACGCCTTTGCCGCCGAGAAGGAACACGGCAAGCTTGGGAAGACCGAAGCCTGGCTGATTCTGGACACACCGCCGGGCGGGGGCGAGCTGGTTTACGGCATCTGTCCGGGCACAAGCCTGAACGCTCTGAAGGCGGCCTGCCAGGAAGGGAAGGCCGTGGAAAAAATGCTGCGGAAGGTGAAGGTTCAGGCGGGGGATGTGTGCTATATTCCGGCCGGATGCGTTCACGCGATCGGCGCGGGGATTACGCTGTATGAAATTCAGCAGTCCTCGGACATCACCTACCGCTTCTATGACTGGGACCGGACGGACGCGGCGGGCAACCGGCGGGAGCTGCATCTGGAAAAAGCACTGGCTGTGACGAATCTCGATCTGACCCCGCTGCCGATTCGGGTCGAGCGGGCCTACGGCGGGAAGCGGATTCTGAAGGAGAAGTACTTCACGCTGGACGTGATTCGGACGGACGACTCCGGCGTGCTGCCGCCGATTCATGATTTCGGGATGCTGACCGTGCTGGAGGGACAGATCACCCTCCGATGGAAGAACGGCCGCATGCGGCTGAAGCGGGGAGAGACGTGCTTCCTGCCGCGGTCGGTTCCGGAGATTACGCTGCGGGGCAAGGGCGCCGCGGCGGTGGCGCTGCCCACGGCCTGAGAAATCGGGACAGGCGCGGAACTACGGCATTTCCCGCGCAGAAAGGAGCAAAGACCTTTGATCAGCCATCGGGTGAACGGAAATATTGAGGGCGTCCGGGAGGCGATGCTTTCCCGGCTGGACAGCCTCTATGACACGGAAACGGAAGAAGGGGAGTATCTTCCGCGGGACATGATGAAAACCCTGGCGGAGTGCTCCTGCGCGCTGAACCGGGAGATTGCGGTTTATCTGACCCGGGACGGGGAGACCGTGAACGTTGCCATCGGAAGCGCAGACGACGTGGAACTGACGGATTACCGGCTGCGGCGGAATGAGAACCGGCTGAGCCGGGTTCGATGCATTCACACCCATCCGGATGGGGACGGCCGGCTGAGCGACGTGGATCTGAGCGCGCTGAAGATTTTCCGATATGACGCGATGACGGCGGTGGGCGTGCGGGACGGAGAGCCCACCTGGGTTCAGACCGCTTTTCTGACCGAAGGCGAGGAAATCCTGATGCCCGATCCTGTGCGATGGTACAGGCTGCCGAACCGGGAGTGGCTGGACCAGATTCTGACGAGCGACGAGACCGTCGGACGGGAAGAGACGCTCGCCGTGGAGGACGACCAGGAGCGGGCCGTGCTGATGGGCATCGAAAACCGGGAATCCCTGGAGGAGCTGAAGCGGCTGGCGGAAACCGCCGGCGCCCGGGTTGTCGGGATGTTTCTGCAGAAGCGCGGCAGGCCGGACGGCGCCCTGATGATCGGCCGGGGGCGGGCGGAGGAGCTGGCCCGGGACTGCCAGGCTCTGGAGGCGGACGTCTGCATTTTCGACGAGGAGCTGACCGGCATTCAGCAGCGGAATCTGGAGGAGATTCTGAGGGTCAAAATCGTGGATCGAACTACGCTGATTCTGGACATCTTCGCCCAGCGGGCCACCAGCGCCGAGGGAAAGCTGCAGGTCGAGCTGGCCCAGCTTCAATATCGCTCGGCACGGCTGATCGGCCAGGGGCTGATTCTCAGCCGGTTGGGCGGAGGAATCGGCACGCGGGGGCCTGGGGAAAGCAAGCTGGAGATGAACCGCAGGCGGATTCGCGAGCGAGTGGCGGAACTGAAGGCCCGGCTGGCCGAGCTGGAGAAGCAGCGGAGCATCCGCCGGCGAAACCGGGAGCGGAACGAGATTCCGACGGTGGCGCTGGTCGGATATACAAACTCCGGGAAATCTACGCTGCTGAACGCGCTGACGGGATCGGACGTTTATGTTCAGGATCAGCTTTTTGCCACGCTGGACGCGGTTTCCCGGCGGATGGAAACGGCGGAGAAAACGCCGTATCTGCTGACGGACACGGTCGGATTCATTCGGAAACTGCCGCATGCGCTGGTGAGCGCCTTCCGATCCACGCTGGAAGAGGCCGCGCTGGCGGAGGTGCTGGTGATCGTTTCCGACGGGGCGAGCCCGGACATGCTTTCGCAGCACGACACAGTCGAAGAGGTGCTGAAGGAGCTTGGGGCGGAGGACAACAGGCGCATTGAAGTGATTAACAAATGCGACATCGCCTCGCCGCCGCCGGCCTTTCCCGGAGCGATTCTGATTTCCGCGAAAACGGGAGAGGGGCTGGCGGAACTGAAGACGGCCATCGCCGCCGCCCTGCAG
>CADBLV010000106.1 GCA_902795555.1 uncultured Eubacteriales bacterium
ATCCGTCCGGAGCGACCGTATCCTCATATACTTCAACGCCTGCCAGATACAATCCCCTGGAGAAACCGTCCGTCCACGGCATAAAAGACATCGTTTCATCGCTCATGGCTCCCCAAAATCCGACAAAAGAGCCATCAGCGTTTTTCATCCCGAGATCTGCAATATCACTGAAATGGGAATTGGCTTGCTGCCACAGATCCTGAACAACATTCTTTTCTTTCGTGCATAAGCCTTCCTTTCCGATAATGGCAATTTGGGGTAAATCAGCAATCCTGTAGTTATGCATTTTTCTCCTCCTTTAACTTCTGCTGATGGCTGACATGACCTTCATGAATCGCCGCTTCAATCCATCCACGGCAAGCATGTCGCCCGCCTCCCTCGAATTCACCGATATCACATCTCTTTGAAGCCATTGAACAGATACATTCCCAGAACCGCGTTGAATCCTACAGCGGCAAAGACGCTGAAGCGCTCCGCCACGCCGAAATATTCAGCAGGAACGATGCCCGAACCGATGGAGCCGGCCATCATCATCAAAAGCGCAACACCGGCCCATACACCGATGCCCTTTGTTCGTCTGTCCCTGAATCCATTCACGATCAGGCAGACCAGCGACGCGATGGACAGAAACACCACCAGAATGGTCACAACCATGTGCATGATCTCCTGAAAAGAGGCGATTTCTTTTCCACTGTCGGCCAGTGGGAACATAGCATAACCCACGTTGGACACCCAGTTCATGCCGGCGAACAGGTAAATCCCCACCCGGAAAAGCCGCGAAGAGATCATACGTTCTGAAACAAAGATCGCCGCACAGGTGGCGCAAACCACGCTGCCTACACCGTAAAACGCCGCCAGCCGGTTCCACAGGCCCCGGGAAGGTGCGCTGTCCGCCGAAAGATCGCTGACAGCCTGGGCTATCCAGTTATATTCTGGAAAAGCTCTGGGTGAAAACACCACAGCCGCTGTGTAGGAAAGCAGGGCCAGAATTCCCGTCAGCCCCAGCCATTGAATAAGTTTTCTTCGCATGTTGATTTCTCCTGATTCGCTTTTCGTCTCTCTGTTGTTCAGATCCCGTTCACGTTTCGGATATACGCTTCCGCTGAGATCATAGGCTTTTCCAATTCGGCCACCGTTTCTGCGGAAAGATGAAGCGTGGCGGCATACTCTTCTCCCGCCTTCTGGAATTTTTCCAGCAGCGGATCGGCGACAATGGCTGCTGCGGGCACATTGAGCAGAGGTGTTTCCGGCACGCAGATGATGTCCGGGTTTCTAAAGCAGACCTCGCACATCTTCTTCAGTCCGTCAAAATTCCCTTCCCAGTGCGGGAAGCCGCATCCGCAGATTACCAGAGTATGAATCCCTGAAAAATCCACCAGTGCCTCATGCCGCACCGTTCCGTCCGGCTGCCGCACCATTTTCATTTTTACCAGTGGAATCGTCCTGTCCAGTACTGCTTTCAGAGGAGAAGGCATGCCGTAGCAGTACAGCGGAAAACTCCAGATGATCACGTCCACGTCCCGATACAGATCAAGGATCGTGTTCTGGTCATCCGCGATCACGCAATGACCGTCCCCGCGCTTCCAGCAGCCGAAGCAGCCCCGGCACGGCGCGATCTTCTTTTCCCTCACATGGACGATATGGACTTCATGTTCGCCACTTCGATTCATGCCTTTGAGGAAGGCATCGGTCAGACGAAAAGTATCGCTCTTCACCTTGGGACTGCCATTCAAAACAAGGATTTTCATAAAGCTCCCTCACTTTCTTCAACATATCCCATTTACAAGAACATCTCCGGCGCCGCCGTCAAAACTCTCTCCTTCGTGTCTTTTGCCATACGGAACCTCCTCGGCGCGCTAAGTGACCTTACGTTCACCTATTATAATGAACGAAAGATCCCTTGTCAATCCGTTTATAGATTATCCATGCCTTCACCAATGCTGCCATTTAGCTCTGCGCTCTAATCCACCGCTGTGACGCTGACAGGTCGCGCCATATTATTCACCATCAAGCTTACGGGCTGCCCGGAGAAAGTATAGTTACTTGCAGCTGTGCCGGAAACGAAATAATTAATCAAGGCTTGATTTTATTTCGGCATACCGATATAATAGAGGCGTCTGGAGGTATTGCCATGATTATCAATGATTTACTCGAAAAGCGCGGCTTAACGAAATACCGTCTTGCCATGCTGGCTGAAATCCCTCACGCCACCCTGAATGATATTTGCAGCGGCAAAGCCAAGCTGGAAAAATGCTCTGCTGAAACAGTATATAAACTGGCGAAAGCGCTCAATGTGTCCATGGAAATTCTGACAGAAGATGGGATACGCCAATCAGAGCGTGAACGATCATATGAGTGTGGATTGCCGGAATACCTGCAGCATGACCTGGACGCATATAAAGAAGGGCTACGCAGCCACAGCGGCTTGCTGGATTGTCTGTGGGGTGAACTGTACGGAAGCATAAATATGGCCGCAATCAGCGATGGTGTGATTACGCCGGAGCATGCTGATTATTTGAGACAAAAATATCTGTATGGAGCAAGTATATGATTGATGTTTATTGATAACATTTCGGGCATCACAGATCTGCAAAAGGATTTTTATAAAATGTATATCAAAGCACGTTATGAATTAATAATCAAGCCAGCTTATGACCGTCAGAAGATGAGGTGATGCAGGATGATTCGGCTTGAACGGGTTACAAAGGAAAACCTTTCTGCCTTGCTTGCGCTGAAAATAAAAGATGACCAGACCTGTTTTGTTTCCACGCCCGCTGAATCGCTGGCGCAGGCATATGTTTTCGCGGAAACAGCCTTTCCGTTTGCTGTCTGCAATGATCAGGATGTCGTCGGCTTTATCATGATGGGTTATTATGAAGAGAAGAAGTACTATACACTGTGGAAACTGCTGATAGATCAGCGATACCAGGGTCGTGGCTATGGCAAGGCAGCGCTGGAACTGGGCCTTGCTTTCCTGAAGCAGCAATTCCATGTGAGCGAAGTTTACACAGGTGTCATTCCCGGAAACAGCGTGGCCAAAAGACTGTATCGATCCATAGGATTTAAGGAAACCGGCTTTTTTGAAAACGGGATGGAAGCATGGCGGTTGAAATGCTGAGAACGCGGAGGAAATCATGGATAACTGGCTGGAAACGAAGCTGCTTCCGGTGCATTTTGTATCAGCGGCCGGAGTGGTTTATAAAGATGGCCGGGTATTGCTGATCAGAACAGCAAGAAGGGGCTGGGAATATCCCGGGGGTGTTGTTGAGCAGGGTGAAGCAATTTTGGACGGGCTGAAGCGGGAAATTCTGGAAGAAAGCGGAATAATAGCAGAACCGGAATGCTTGACCGGGATTTATCAGAATCTGGTAAAGAAGGATGGATATGGACCGCTTGAAGGAATAACCCTGCCCACAACGGTTAATCTGGTTTTCAGGTGCAGATATTTGGGTGGTGAACCAACCGCATCAGACGAAAGTCTGGAAGTCGGCTGGTTCACACCGGATGAGGTGCTGAAGATGATCACGCAGCCGCATTTCAGAAAAGCCTTCGAAGATGCCCATCGGTATTGTGGTCATCAGCACTTCGGCACTTTCAGGAAAAGCGACCGGTCGGTAGAATATGTTAGCGACCGGGAGCTCTGAAGGCAATGATTCATGATATGATGACCGATACAGATCAGAGGTGTCGGTTCGGGGAGGGTTCGTAATGGGAAGGAGCAAACGCAACATTGGTCCGTTGCTGATCATCCTTGCCGGATGTTTCTGGGGCAGTATGGGCATTTTTGTCAGAAAACTGGCCACCTTTGGTTTCAGTTCTGTACAGATCGTATCGATTCGCGTCTCATTGGCCGCGCTGTTCTTCTGCATTCTGCTTCTCATCAAAGATCGTTCCGGATTTAAAATCGCGTTACGGGATCTTCCGCTTTTCCTTGGGCTGGGCTTCGGTAGCATCCTGTTCTTCACGGTCTGTTATTTCACGGCCATCACGATGATGCCGCTTTCGACCGCGGCAATCCTGCTCTATACCTCTCCCATCTGGATAATGCTGATGTCCGTATTGTTTTTCCATGAAAAACTGAACAGAAGGAAGCTACTCGCATTGGCGCTGGCCTTTTCCGGATGCGTACTGGTCTCCGGAATCTCCGGGAAAGGGATTACATTGACCGGCTTGCTGATCGGCCTGGGTTCCGGGATCGGATACGGCCTGTACAGCATTCTGGGGACTGTCGCGCTGCGGAAATATTCCCCTTATACCGTTACGACTTATACTTTTCTGTTCGCGGCTGCCGGTTCCTGGATCATCTGTGAACCGAAAGATATGATTTCAAAGTTTACCGCCGCGCCGGATCTGACATGGTTGCTTTTCTTTTGCTGCCTGACCGCGCTGGTAACGGCGGTTATTCCGTTCCTGTCCTATACGCTTGGCCTTCGTACCGTAGAAGCAAGCAAGGCCGGAATCCTGGCCACGATCGAACCGATGGTGGCAACGCTGGTTGGGATCTTTGTTTTCTCCGAGCCACTGACTTTACTCTCCGGATTGGGAATTCTCCTGATTCTTTCCGCCGTGATTGTGTTAAACTGGAAGGAGGATAAACAGAATGATCATTCAGGATATTAAGTTCACATTGAAGGATGGCAGAAAAGCGCTGATCAGAAGCCCCCGGGATGAAGATATTCAGGGAATGCTCGACTATCTGTATATTTCCGCAGGCGAAACTGAATTTCTTCTTCGTTATCCCGAGGAATGCGGCAAGTACACGCCGGAGGGAGAAAAAGCGCTTTTTGACCGGATCAATGCCTCAGAGAATGAAGCCATGCTTGTTTGCCTGGTCGAGGGAAAAGTCGCCGGAAACTGCCAGATTGGCTGGAAAGCGGGGATTAAAACCAGGCATCGCGCATCCGTGGCGATCGCGCTGCTGAAGGAGTACTGGAATCAGGGCATCGGAACACGGCTGTTTCAGGAAATGATCCGGATCGCGGAGGAGAACGAAAACATCCTGCAGATGGAACTGGAATTTGTGGAAGGCAATACCCGGGCCAGAGCCCTGTACGAGAAAATGGGTTTCCGAATTGTCTCCATAAAACCGAATGCCATCCGCCTGAAGGACGGAACGCTGCTGAACGAATATGGTATGATTCGGGAGATCAGAAGATAAGGAGAAACGGGCCATACGAATCTGTGCTGTGATATGATGAATCAGTCAGAGGATGATGCTGTCTCCTCACACAAGATCCAACGTGAAGGTAATCATTCCTTCTGCATAATGCACATTCAGCTTTCCCTTCATTCGTTCCGTCATCTCTTTTGCCATCGAAAGCCCGATTCCAAAGCCGCTTTTCCCTGAATTGTGGGATTCGTCCTGTCTGTAAAAGCGTTCAAAGAAACGGGAAGTATCCACTTCTTTGTCGCTGACAAAGGTATTGGACACGCTGAATCTGGCTCCGTTTCCTTTTTTGTTCAGGGAAACGGACACAAGGCCTCCGTCATCACAGTATTTTGACGCATTATCAAGCAGGATGACCGCAATCTGCTGCAGCGTTCTTTTTTCACCTTTCACGTGAATACCCTGCTCAATTTTGCTCTTATACTGTTTCCCGGAAGATTCGATGGTGCTGCGATACGTTTCGGCAACGTCCATGATAACCTGGGAGAAATCCACATTCGTAAGCTCTATTTCCTTCATTTCATCCAGACGGGTCAGTACAACAAGGTTTTCAATCAGTGATTGCAGCCGGCTGATCTGACGACTGGTGCTCTCCGTCCATTTGGTTTTTCCGTTGATTGCTTCTGACATTTCATTATTCGCTGCAATAACGGCCAGGGGGGTTTTCAGTTCATGGCTTGCGTTGGTGATAAACCTTTTCTGCTTTTCATCGTTTTCTATAAATGGTTTTACCAGTTTTTTAGAAAAATGGCTCATGGCAAGCATAAACAGAATAAGCACCGCTCCCCAAAGCGCAGCCATATAAATGACGATCAGCCTGGACAAAGCATATCGACTGGTACTGTCTGCAATAATGACCAGCGTGGTTCCGTCATCCATGGTTTTTCGACCGTAATGAAGGAAACGCGGCCCGCTGTTGTTCAGTCGTCCGCTGTCATTCTTCTTTTCAAGTGCCTCTCTGGCCATGTCCTCAGCATCCTGATCTGACACAGCTGTCATATACTTGCTGAGCACCTGAGACTGATCATCAGAAATGAGAACCGAAACAAAACGAATCTCATTGATCGATTCCGTATTCAGGGCAAGGAAGGTCTCCTGGTGCGGAGCAAACTCGCCTCTTTCCGGAAGCAGCCCGTCATTGTCCAGAATCAGGTTAATAAAAACCTGTGTCTGACGGGCAATCGTGGAATTTGTCGCCCAGAAGATAATCCCGATCACAAGGACAATCACCAGGAGCAGAATCATCGATGAGCCCCACATGTATCTACGCTGCAGTTTTTTGAACATAGATCAGATCTCCCTCAATCTGAAAGATTCGTTTCGTTCTCCTTCAATGGTCACGTTGGCCTGTATGGACTGAAGCTTGGCACGGAGGAAGGAAATATACATCCATACTGTGTCAGCGTCCGCGGGTTCATGAGTCCAGACTTCCCTGATCAAATCGTCCGCCGACAGATCTCTGTCAGCATTTCCGATCAGACAGCTTAGCAATCGCACCTCTTTGTGGGCAAGGCCGATTGTATTCATGGCGCGAATTTCCGATGTTTCTGTGTCAAGTTCCATGTTCCCGAATGAAAGAATACGCGTCTTGTATTCCCGTTTTCTCCGGCCCAGGGCTCGTATCCTGGCGCTGAGTTCTTCCATGGAAAACGGCTTAGTCAGATAATCATCCGCGCCGGCATCCAGTCCTTCGATCCGATCCGACACTTCAGCCTTGGCAGTCAGGAAAATAGCGGGGGTTGTATTTCCTGTTTCGCGTATGAGCCGTATTGCCGATATCCCGTCCATTTCAGGCATCATGACATCTATCACAATGGTGTCAAATGTGTCAGACTTTGCTTTTTCGACAGCTTCCCGGCCATTGCTGACAGCAATGACCTGATATCCCTGGTATTCCAGATATGCGGTAACCACTTCCCGCAGATCTGTTTCATCTTCTGCAAATAATAATTTCATGTTTCCTTTCCTTCCCGGATGATCCGCTTCAGCGTCTGCATGGAAACATCACACGCGGCCAGTTCGTTTGCGCAGCGGCGCAGTTCCTGAATAATCAGTTCCTGGTTCGTGATTCTTTTTTTGTATTTCATCTCATGTTCCAGCGCAGCCCAGGTATCCATTGCAATCGTTCGAAGCTGTATTTCCACATAATAATGGCCCGGCGTATTGCCTTCAACGTCTGTCTCATCTGTTTCGACATCAAGAATCATGTGATAACTTCTGTATCCGTTTGGTTTTGCGTTTTGAATATAATCCTTTTCCCGGACAACGCTGCACCCGGGAAGGCTTTTAATCCGCCTGACGTTTTCATATACGTCGTCAATGAACAGGCAGACAACCCTGATTCCGATAGAATCTGTGATCTGGCGCAATGCACCGTAAGAAGTCTTTTCCAGACCTTTCCTGCTCAGTTTCTCAAGCGTACTGTCCTCACTCTTAATCCGGCAATTCAGATGTTCAAAGAGTTTTTCGCCATGTTCGGACTCATACACTTTTCCGTAGGCCTCAATCTGTTCCGTCATGCGGGCCATGATGTGCGTCATCGCGTCGTAGTACGTGCCATACAGCCCATTCAGGGTCATTCAACGATCACACTCTCTTCCTCTGAGCAGGTGTTTTGCAGAACACAATGCCCTTCATCTTTCCTTCTCTGTGAACGATCGGTTCATATCTGCCGGGACATTCACCTTTGCGTTGCCGTTCATCAGGCCCGAATGATAGACCGACAGCGGCTTACGATGGTTCAATACGGATGTTCGTCAGCGCACACTGGTCTCCGGTCAGCGCGACAAAGATCTCATTGACATGATCCAGAATCGTCGTGGTGCTGTCGATCGCAATGCCGAGGTTGCTGGTCTCCATTGTTATCCGGTTTCCGTCACGCCGGATCCTGACGGTGCAGTCCATCCCGTTTTTATTTGTCTCTTTCCAGACAGTCCATCCGGGGAAATCCCGGGTGTGATCGATATGAACATCGTTTTCGGCATGCTTATCGGATTCCCAGTTTTCGCCGTCCAGGCGAAGGAGGAGGAATTCCCGGTAGCCGGCTCCGTCAGCGTTTCCGTCTTCCGAAGTGAAAAGGGTGATAAACGGGCAATGCCAGATCAGCCTCGCGGTCGGCAGACTCCGGGTGTGGAAAGTGAGCGTCAAACCGTCCTTGACCGGGATGCCTTTTGTCGTCTGCGAACGCCAGCCGTCGATTTGCAGATTCGGAAGATCCCCTTCCGGGCAGCCGCGGATATAGCTGATCTCCTCAGCAATCCG
>CADBLV010000107.1 GCA_902795555.1 uncultured Eubacteriales bacterium
TCACCTTAATAGCCCATAGCTTCTTGAATTGATCGATCTTTGAAACAGTAATGTATGGATCTTTCAGCAGGCGACAGACAGTACTGTCGGAATAGGTATCTTCCGAAAAGATCTCATGATTCCATGTCCAAGCGGGAAAATGTTGGAACACTGCCTTCTCTTCCGCCAGCATATAGAGAGCAAGATCCAGAATCATTCTGGCACATTCAGTACCGAAGACATCGCCCAACAACGCTCCCAGTTCATATTCAATGGAAATGTTTCGCGCAACCGCATATGGACCAACCATGACAGAATGGAGGTCGGCCTCGACGATGACTTCTTCGCGCTGGGCGGCACATCTCTGACCGCGTCCAAAGTATTGATGGGAGCCATGCTGGAAAACATCCCCCTTGAATATTTCTTCGATGCGAAAACCGTTGACAGGCTGGAACTGCTGATCCGTCTCAGGATGAAAGGCACCCCCGGAAGCATGTCTGCGCAGCCGGAAGAAGACAACCGGGAAGACCCGCAGATCAAGAAGGCGCTGGAACATAACAAGCACAAATTTGCCGGGGAGATCCGTCAGAACGGCATCGGAAATGTACTTTTAACCGGAGCAACGGGGTTCCTGGGCATCCATGTGCTGAAGGAACTGATAGACCACAGCGACTGCAAAATCACATGCCTTGTACACGGCAAAACAACCGTTTCTCCCGAAAGCAGGCTGCATTTGCAACTGTTCTATTACTTCGACAACGATTATGCGGAACTGTTCGGCAACAGAATCACCGTACTGGAGCGGGATCTCGCCGACAGCGAAGGAATCGCCGCTCTGAAGGACGAGGACTTTGACACAGTGATCAACTGCGCAGCCAGCGTAAAGCATTTTGCGGACTTTGATTTCCTGAAACGGATCAATGTGGACGGCGTGGAAAATCTGATTCGGCTTTGTCTGAGCAAAAACGCTCGCCTCATCCATATTTCCACCGTATCCATCAGCGGAGAAGTGCTGGAGGGTCACATGGCGGAAGCGGAATTGACAGAAAGCCGGCTTCATATCGGGCAGGATGTGTCGTCCAACGCCTATGTGCACACTAAATACATGGCGGAAGAGATGGTGCTGCGTGCCGTAGCGGAACAGGGACTTGACGCAAAAATCATGCGGGTAAATAACCTGATGAGCCGTCAGGAAGACGGGGAATTCCAGATCAATTTCCGCACGAACAGCTTTATGAACTCCCTGCGGGCTTATGCGACGCTGGGCTGCTTCCCCTACTCCGGCATGGACAAGCAGGAAGACTTTTCTCCGATCGACGAAACAGCGCAGTATGTCATCCGGCTGGCCGGGACCCCCGCTGACTTTACCGTATTCCATGTGTACAATTCTCACGCGGTGGATATGTCGGATGTGCTGGAAGCCATGGAGCGCTGCGGGATCCATCTGGAAAAAGTGACGGACGAGGTGTTTGCGGACAGGCTGGCCGAGGGCCTGGCGAATGAGGACATCAACGCTGTGCTTTCACCCCTGGTGGACTACGAACTCACGGACGATACGATTCACCGGGATATTCCCTGTGACAACCGCTTCACGGTGCTGTCGCTGAGCAGGCTGGGGGCCCGCTGGTCTATCATCGATATGGATTATCTGGTAAAAATGATCAGAATGATGCAAAAGCTCGGTTTCTTTGACCTGTGATGCCGGAATGGAAAAGGCCAGGGGGCAAACGGGCCTACCTGGCACGCCGGGGAGAGACATATTTTCCCAAGAGCGCTAAGCGGAGTGGCTTGCTCTGCATGTGATCCGTTACCCACAGCAAGCTGTGGAAGGATCATCAAAGCAAAAGAATCATCCGGCAAGAAATGGCAGAAGTAAACTGACGTTCACAGGAGAAAAAAGGAGGAAGAGGAACTATGTTCAAAAAGACTGTTTCGATTGTTGGCTCACAAATGGATATGGGTGCTGTTCGAAAGGGGGTCGATATGGGGCCGCTGGCAATCCGCCATGCAGGTCTGATCCGGATGATCCGTGATATCGGCTATCATGTAAAAGACTACGGAGACATTCTTCCCATGGTGGCCACCTCTGAAGGAAGCCCGCAAATGCGTTATGAAAAGGAAATCAACGAAGCGAATGACCGTCAGTTCCGCAAAGTGCTGGAAATCCATGAAAATCACGAATTTCCCCTTATTCTGGGTGGGGATCACAGCATTGCCGCCGGTTCTGTCAGTGCTACCGCACAGTGCTTTGGGAAAATCGGCGTACTTTGGATCGATGCCCATGGGGACTTTAACGATGATACGATTACCCCAACGGGAAACGTTCATGGAATGCCGCTGTCTGCCGTATGCGGCTGCGGGCCGGGTTCGCTGGTCAAGATTTACCGAAGCCCGGGTCGATCCTCATCATGTGGCGATCATCGGCGCAAGGGATCTGGACCCCGCGGAAACAAAAAAGCTGAAAAGTAAAGGGGTCAGCGTATTCGCGATCAGCGATATTCACACCTTCGGCATCCGAAAAATCATGGAGAACGCCATCGCCGTCGTTACAGACGGTACTGCAGGCATCCATCTGAGCTTTGACATGGACGCGTTGGATCCGTCTAACGCTCCCGGAGTGGGAACGCCCGTCCTGAACGGATTAACGACCAGAGAAGGATTCATGCTTTGTGAAATGCTGTCCGATATGAACAGGCTTCTGTCAATCGATCTGGTAGAAACCAATCCCCTCCTGGACTACAGAAACGCTACAGGCAGGCTGGCGGCCGAGCTGATTCTCACCTGCCTGGGAAAGACGGATTATCAGCTGTTCGGCATTTAATCCTTTGAACTGTGTGACCGGACAGAGTCTGATGCGTACATAAAGTTCCCCTGCTCTGCTCCAACAGAATGTAATCCGTCCCACCTCTTGAATATGACTTTCTCAGCTTCTGACGTTGAAACACAAATCTGATGATTCATGATATTGAACTCAGAAAAAAAGCTTTTTCCTGTCATCGAAAGTTCCGGTATCACTGAGATGGAGTTTGGCGGACATAATAACCCAGTCCCCAAACGTTTAAAATAACTTTCTTTTCTGGTCCATAAACGATAAAAAGCATGGATCATGTTATCACAACGATATATCCACGCCATTTCTTCCTGTTGAAAACACTGTTTAAAATCATTGATATCAATATCCTGCTCTATTTCAACATCAACGCCGATCGGTCGATTCGATACTGCACAGACAGCTAAAGTCCCACTGTGAGAAAGATTAAAATGCAAATCAGGATAATAACGGAGCTCCGGTTTTCCATTCTTTGTTTCCCTGATATGCAAATCATCAGCACCTGACAACTTTAAGGCATAAGCGGCCAGTAAACCGGCGCCAAGGCACAGTCTTTTATCCTTATCAAATTGAAATCTCCTGATCTTCTCTCTTCTTTCCTCCCATGGTAACAACGCTATTCCTTTGCTGAACGCAAGGGGGTCTTGCAACTCACTCACATCATAATACCAACAGATCGTATTCACAGCGTTTAATTATCCGCTTTATTACTGAGGATACAGGTACACCAAATCCCATCCTCTCAGCAACGAAACGCATCCTTTCATCAGCTTCCTTGATCCATAATCATTAATCACAATCTATGATTGAAGCAGTATCCTGATTCCGCGCCATGCAATCTCCACGAAAGCAGTCTAAGGTCATGCAATGCATACAGGGACACGCTGATATTTTGCCTTAAATGGTTGAAAGTGTCAAGGATTTCATCGCGTTAGCTCAATCGATGGAAATCATGTTTTGTTGCCCGCTGTAATTGAAGCAATCAAGTGTTCTGATGGAAAAAAGCTTGAGAATATGGTATACTGCTGATGGATAAACTTCCCGGCAGTCGGGATTTGTCTTATGGAGAGCAGCTTTCGAATGATTTGAGCATGGAGACAGAATAATGATCATCACATAACGTTTCATGACTCAATGGGAGATTGGGGGCATAAGGATGATCACGGTAAACCTTTACTATACGGGATCAAACGGCAGTGCGGGAAAGTTCGCCGAAGAAATGGAATCATCCGGAATCGCGGCGGCGATCCGGGCCGAGGAAGGCAATCTTCGGTACCGGTATTTTATGCCGCTGGATGATCCTGAGACTGTGTTGCTGATTGACAGCTGGGCCGATCAGGCAGCCATTGACGCACATCATGCTTCTCCCATGATGGCGAAGGTAGCTGCGCTCCGGGAGAAGTATGATCTGCATATGGCCGTGGAACGGTTTATCAGTGATGACATTGGATCAGACGAGAAATATATCAGAAAGTGACGGATCATGTGCCTGGTGTTCCGGCTGTGTAAATGGGAGGATGATTAAAATGTTGATCGGTATCATCGGGGAAAACTGCAGCGGTAAATCAACGCTTGCAAACCATATAAAAGACTCGCTGGGAGCAGAAATCGTTACAGGGAAAGACTACCTCAGAATGGCGAAATCCGAAGATGAGGCCAGAAAGCTGTTTCAGGAAAAGCTGGAAAAAGCTGTTGTCAGCGACCATGTGATCTATGTCGTTTCCGAACCGGATCATCTTGCTCTGCTGCCGGATGGCGCGATCAGAATCCTGGTCAGCGCCGATCTGGATACAATCAAAGAACGCTTCAAAGCAAGGATGCACGGCGTTCTGCCTGCCCCGGTTGAGAAGATGCTCGAGCGTAAACACGGGATGTTTGATAACGGAATATACGATTACCGTTTTGACGGAGCATCCGGCAACGTTGCCGCATTGTGCGAACAGCTGTTGAAACAGAGCGGATGCAAGGAAAGCTGACAGGAGGGGCAAAAAAATGAACAGACCGATTACCACACTGTTTATGCTGATGTCAGTGGATGGAAAGATCAGCACAGGTGCAACGGACGAACTGGATGTTGATCAGGACTTCCCCGGTATCGCCGGACTGAAGGAAGGACTGCATCAGTATTATGAAATCGAGCAGACA
>CADBLV010000108.1 GCA_902795555.1 uncultured Eubacteriales bacterium
GGCTGGATACCGGCCAGATCCCGATAAACATATTCCATCACGGAACCATAGGCATAATGATTGAGGGAGTTCATGCCGGTGCCGCTGATCGTTCCGTCGTCCAGGACGGAGTTCCAGCGCTCCCAGATGGTGGTGGCGCCGAGATTGACGCAGCGCATCCATCCCGGGAAGCCTTCCTGGAAAAGGAGGTAGGCAGCCAGATCTTCCAGGCCGTTTTCCGCCATAACCCGGCACATCATCGTGGCGCCGACGAAGCCGCCTTTGATTTTATAGCAGTCCTTCTTCAGACGGGTGCGGAAATCGGCCAGGAGGCGATCCTTATCGATCCAGACGCCGAAATTCAGGCAGAGGAGATAGGCGGTCTGGGTGGTGATGCAGAGGCGGCCGGCAGGGCTGAAGAATTCACGGAGCAGGGCGGCATGGATTTCGTCCGCGAGGCGGGCATAGCGCTCCGCGTCCTCCGGCTTTTCCAGGATTTCCGCGGCCCGGGCGGTTTTCCGGGCGGAGGCATAATAATACATGCTTGCGATGAAGTAATCATCGGTGCCGCCCTTCATGCTCTGGGAGGTGACGCCGTCCTGGGCCAGCCAGTCGCCGAAATGGAAGCCGGAGAGCCACAGCCGCCTGCCGCCGCCGGCCTCATCCTGACGATAAATCCATTTCGTCCAGTCCCGCATGAGGGGCCAGGCTTCCCGAAGGGCTTCCCGGTCGCCGTAAAAATCATAAAGGGTGATCGGGAGGAAGGTGGCCACATCTCCCCAGACGCTGCTGCCGCCCGGCGTGCGATTCAGATTCGGCACATAGTTGGCGACGGCTCCGTGCTGCTGCACCTGATCAAGCCGCAGATCGCGGATATATTTCCGATAGAAGGCCCGGGTGTCCATCTGGAAGCAGGCTGTGGGGGAGAAGACCTGGGCATCCCCGGTCCATCCCAGGCGCTCATCTCGCTGGGGGCAGTCCGTGGGGATGTCGAGGAAATTCGACCGCTGTCCCCAGAAGGCGTTCAGGGCCAGGCGGTTCAGCTTTTCATCGGAGGAACGGAAGCGAATGGCGGTATCCAGATCGGAATAGACCACGCGGCCGACAAAATCTTCCTTTTTCAGTTCTCCCACCCAGCCCGTGACCCGGACATAGCGGAAGCCGAAGAAGGTGAAATGAGCCCGGACGGTTTCTTTTTTCCCGCCGGAGACATAGATCATCTGCGCTTTGGCGGAGCGGAAGTTTTCATTGTAGAAATTCCCCTGCTGCAGGATTTCCCCGTGATCGAGGGTGACGCGGGTCCCGGCGGGAAGGTCTGCCTGATATTCCAGATATCCCGCAAAATTCTGGCCCAGATCCAGAACGGTTTCCCCTGCCGGGGTATGGATGATTTCCCGCACGGGCAGGCTGTCCTTGACCACCAGGGGCGGGCTGATCCGATCGACGGGGTGCTTTTCATCCAGCACGTCCACCGGCCGGGGCGGATTGTCCTTTCCGACCCAGAAAAGGCGGTTCAGGCATTCGCCGTCGTAGATATCCGTCATTTCAAAATCGCTGCCGCGGTATTGCCAGGATCCATCGGTGGTGAGGACGGTTTCGGTTCCGTCCGACAGCGTCACGCGGAGCTCCGCGATCGTTTTGAAACGGTTTCCGAAGATTTCCTGCTTTCCCTCATACCCCAGATGCCCCTTGTACCATCCGTTTCCGACGACGATCTCCAGCCGGTTTTCACCCGGGCGGAGGAGGGAGGAGACATCCCAGGTCTGAGCCTGGACATATTCGCTGTAATCATTGCAGAAGGGCGCCAGCAGCTCATCTCCGGCCTTTTCGCCGTTCAGATAGGCTTCATAGAGGCCCAGACCGCTGATGTACAGCCGGGCGGAGACGGCTTCCCGGGGGAGAGAGAAATCCCGGAAAAAAACAGGATGGAAGGCGTCTTCCGGCTGCGGGGCAATCCACTGCCCCTGCCAGGGTTCCGCCTGCTTCCCGGTTTCGAAAAAAGCAACGCCCCGGGCGCTGTCGCCGGTGTCGCCTGTCACTTCCACCCGGCAGAAATACCGGGTTCGGGGAGAGAGGGCGAGGGGAAGGGGTTCGGCAAAGGAGCAAAGGCGTTCCGCTTCCTTTTCAAAGAGGACACGGGAAAACGCTTCATCCGCCGCCACGGTGATTTTTTCCCGGACGGGGTTTGCGGACGCTGTTTCCGTGACTTTCCAGGAAAGGGACGGATGGGGCAGGTCGAAGCCCAGGGGATTGCGGAGGCCGCATACGCGGATGTCGGTGATTTTCATGGGATGCCCAGCCTTTCGTTTATTCAGCGCTTTTGAAAAAACGGACGAAGGCGCTTGCGCCATCGCCCGCAGAGAGGTGATCGGGGAACGGTATGCCCGGGATATTGGGATGAATTCCTACGCTTTGACCGCTTCTTTGCGGCCGAAGAGCTTTCCGGTCAGCTTTTTGATGTTTCCGCCCTGGCCTGCGACAAAGTTTACCAGGAAGACGAAGAGACCCATCATCGCCGTCGAAATCGAGGCGCCCAGCTCCGCCTTGAAGACCAGCTGCAGGCCGTACTTCATCAGGCAGATGGCGACCGAGCCCATGATGATGCCGATCGTATCGCCGCAGAAGACTCCGATATACAGGCCGACGAACACCGGCAGGATGTTGCTAAACAGCTCGCCTACGGTGCTCAGGGAGGAGAAGATGGCGTCCCGCTTGCCCAGGGAGCTCCAGATGATCGTCGCGAAGCCGAAGATGAGTCCGCTGTAGAGATAGCTCAGGATGACGTTTTTGTTCTCGTTGATGCCGATGTTCACGGCGGACTGCTGATTCTTTGCCAGGAGCAGGCTCTGCTTGCCGGTCGTGGCCAGATAGTTATAGCAGGCATAGACCAGAACGGCGGCAATGAAGGGAATCAGCACCAGGGGCCAGGCGGAGAGCTGCTTGATGAACGTGGTGGACACCAGGTTAATGCCGCCGCCGCCGAAGATCTGACTGGTGATGGATTCATACAGCAGTGCCATGCCGATGGTGGCAATCATGATCGGAAGGCGGCCGTAGACATATACCAGGGCCACCAGCAGGCTGAAGGCTACACACAGGCCGACACACAGGGCGCCGAAGAGCAGGGGGCTCTGGGTCCCGGCATTCTTGGCTACGTTGCCGGCGATGATCGCCGAGAGCAGCATGATGGAGCCTCCGGAGAAGTCAAAGCGTCCGTTTTTGAACTGGAGGCCGATGCCCATCGCGCAGGAAACCGAAACCGCAATGGAGGGGATCAGCGCCTGCCACATTTTCAGGGATCCGAAGAACGTTTTGCCGTTGGCGTCGCACATGATCTTCATGATGATGAACATGAGGGCGGGGAGCATCAGCGTCCCGGCGACGCGTTTCAGGATTTCCAGCGCTTTTTTCATGGATATCAGCCTCAACCTTCCATAGTCAGTCGCCTTTCGGAGAAGGCGGGAGGAGGGGAGGAACAGCCGGGGCCGTTCCTCCCGTTCCGCGGGATTCCGATCTTCTTACTTCATGTAACCTTCCACGGTGAAGCTCTGGCAGAAGGTCGTGAGATCAGCGTAGCTGGCATCGGGATTGACGGAGGTGAAATAGACCTTCATGTCATCCCACTGCGCCTGGGCCTTGCTCAGATCCAGCGTCGGACCCATGGGGGAATTGTTGATCATGGCTTCGAACTTCGCGGTGCTGTTGATGGTGTAGACGGCGGAATTCATCCGCTCCTTGCCGGGGTAATCCTTATACATGGTTCCGGAGATGGCGGCGTCCAGCATAGCCATGGGCCAGATGGCGCTTTCCACGCCCGCGATGGTGAGGCAGACGATGTTCTTGTCGTCGCCGCAGTTGGCCAGCAGGTCGGCATCGTTGTCGAAACCGCCGGTGATCAGCTGCAGATCCGGATTGCAGAAGCCCATGGCTTTGGCTTCGATCATCTTCGGGTAGATGAAGGTCGTGCCGGCGCAGAAGCCGACGATGCAATCCAGGGTGTCATGACCGTCTTCCAGGAAATAGCTGTCGCTGAGGGGCTGGAAGGCCAGGACTTCCGCGTCGCCGACGATTTCGATGGGCTCGGCGGCCGTCTCGTTGTACTTCGCGATCGCAGCGCGGAAGGCCGCGTCGGCCACGGTGTGCTTCGGATAGGCAAAGACCGGGAAGATGCAGGTGGCGACCTTCTTGTATCCGCGGGCGATGACTTCCGCGGCGTAGGCTTCGCCCAGGGAGGTGCCGCTGATGTAGTTGTCACCCATGTTGCCCAGGAACTTTTCGCGGTTCATGCAGTCATGGCTCGGGCCGTCGTCGTTGAAGACGCTGTCCATGTCGGAGAAGAAGCCGACCACCCACAGATCCTTGTATTCATCCATGATGTTGACGACGCCGCCGTCCATGGAGATGATGATGCCCTTCACATCGGAGGTGTAGGCGTTCTTGACCTGCTTCAGGTTGCCGGCGGGGTCGTTGGACATATCGCCGTAAACCACTTCGAAGGTGTAGCCCAGCTGCTCGGCCATCATTTTCCAGTAGGCAACATAGAACTCATACTGGATGCCGCTGTTCAGATTGGACAGCCAGAGAATCTTGCCTTTGGATTCGGCCGCGGCGGGAGCGATGGCCAGGCTGAGGATCAGCGCCAGCGTCAGCAGAACAGCAATCAGTTTTTTCATTGGGGAATCCTCCTTTTTCGTTTTCCTTTTCAGGGTGTGTTTCTATCTGTCAGGCAATCTGCCTGCGATAAACGGGGGTTCAGAAATTCATTCTGCACGATCCTGCTCCGTCTGTTTCGGAACGAATTCTTATCGGGGCAGGGGGCCGTTTTTCTGACGGCAGGTGATCAGCACGACCACCAGGAAGATGATGGCTTTGATCATGAAGGTCATCCGGGTCGGCACGCCGATGATCGGCAGGCCGACGGCCAGGAGGGAGAAGGTGAGGGCGCCGATGACCGCGCAGGAGAGACGGGATTTCATGCCGCCTTTGAGCGGCATGCCGCCCAGAATGAGGGAAACCATGACGTTCATCTCAAAGCCGGTGCCCGTAGCATCGGAGGCCGCGCCGGTGTAGCCCATCTGGAAGAGGGAGGCTGTGACCAGACAGAAGGCCAGGAAGATGTAGGGGATCACGCGGTATTTGATGATGTTGACGCCGCTCTGGGCCGCGGCCTTCTGATTGGCGCCGATGGCCCGGGCATACTTGCCGAATTTCGTGAAGTAGAAGAAATAGCCGATGATCAGATATTCGATGACCAGCACGATGACCATATTGACCGGCGAGCGGAAAAAGCTCAGGTCAATGCCGGTGAGGATGATGTTCTTGCTGCCCACGTTGGAATAGATGATGGTCGTGATACCGCTGATGACCATCATGAAGACCACCGAGGAGATCACGCTGTACATATGCAGGAGCTCGCCCGCGGCGCCGTTAATGATGCCGATGATGACCGCGATGACCACGCAGGCCAGAATGCCCAGAAGGAGGCTTCCCGTGGCGTTTCCGATCAGAACCAGCAGCGTGCAGTACAGCCCCACCTGCCGGCCGATGCTGACGTCCATGTTGCCGAGGGAGTAAATGAAGACGGCGCCGACAGCCATCAGGGCTGTGACAATGACATCGCCGATGAGGGTTGCCAGCTTATCGCCGCTCCAGATGCTTTCCCCTTTGATCCCTGTGCCGATGGTGAAAAAGATCACGCAGAAGAGCAGCCCGCCCAGAGACGCTACGGTGGAGCCGTGCTTTTTCAGCCACTGAATCGGGGATTGCTTTTCTTTTTCCTGTGCGATTGCTGTCATAGGGGGGCCTCCTTCAGTCATGTGCTCGTTTTCGCTGTGCCCGCCGCCCCGGCGGCGTCCCCGATGGGATCCGTTAAATCATATATTCGATCAGGTCGGTCTGCTTCAGGTCGGGATTCCGCTCCACCTGATGCGTGACCTCAAAGTCCTTCATGATGATCAGCCGGTCTGACATGCCGATGAGCTCGCTGAGCTCCTCGGAGATCATCAGGATGGCTTTGCCTTCCTTTTTCATTTCCTCAATCAGGGTATACATGGCCTGCTTGACGCCGATGTCCACGCCGCGGGTGGGGCAGTCCATGATGATGACTTCCGACCCCTTCGCGGTCCATTTGCCGAAGGACACCTTTTGCTTGTTGCCGCCGGAAAGGGTGTTGACAAACTGCCTGCCCCCGTGGCACTTGATGCGATAGTTCTCAATTTCCCGGTCGCTGAGCTTCTTTTCCGCCCGGGGGCTGATGAAGGTTTTGTTCACCAGGGCCGGGATGGAGGGAAGGACGATGTTATCCTGGATGGAGCCGTTCAGGATCAGGGCTTCGGTATCCCGGTTTTTGGAGATGTATCCGATGCCGCTGTTGATGGCCTGAAGCGGGGATTTGATTTCGGCCCCGTTCCGCAGCACCCGGCCGCTTTCCAGCTTTTCCAGCCCGTAGGCGATACGCCCGATGTCGTGCATGCCGCAGCCGCTGAGGCCGCCCATGCCGATGATTTCTCCTTTATGCAGCTTCAGAGAGAAATTCCGGATCCTGCCCAGGCTGACGTTGTCCAGCTCAAGGGCGACGTCTTCCTGATGAGAAGTGTCATAATCCTCCCGATAATACTTATCGCCGATTTCCCGGCCCACCATCATATAGCGGATGGTTTTAACGGCGTCGGGGGCATCCATTTCCTCCCGGGTGAGATGCCCGATAATGTCCCCGTCCCGCAGAACCGTGAGATCGGTGCACTGCTCGAGGATCTCATCCATGTCGTGGGAAACGAAGACCACGGCCTTGCCCGCTTCGGCCATCTTATGAATCAGCCTGTACAGGATTTCGCGGCCTTCCAGGGAGAGGGCGGTGGTCGTTTCGTCAACGACGAGGATTTCCGTCTGATCCGTTACGCAGCGAACCAGCTCCACCAGCTTCCGGTCTTCAAAGGTGTACTGATCGATCGGATCGCCGGCTTTAATATGGCCGATGCCGAAGCTTTCCAGCACCTTCTGCGCTTCTTTCTTCATCTTCAGCATGTTGATGACGCCGAAGGAGGAAAACTCCGCCTCGTGGCCCGCGAAAATATTCTGGGCGACCGTGACACCCGGAATCGTATTGGCCTCCTGCAGGATCATCGAGATCCCCGCGTCCTGGGCTTCCACCATGCTTCCGGGCTTCCAGGGCTGACCTTTGTAGAACATTTCGCCGGAGGTGGCGGGCTGCATGCCGGAAGCGATCGACATGATCGTGGATTTTCCCGATCCGTTTTCGCCCACCAGGCCGCGAATCTCCCCGCGATTGAGCGTGAAATCCACGTCTTTGAGCGCGATGGTGGGGCCGAACTCCTTGCGCATGTGCCGGGCTTCGAAAATCATTTCCTTTTCCATGTGTGTCCTCTCCCGCTTCACCGGATTCAGTTGCTGCCTTCCGCCCGCCGGAGCGGGAGAAGGGTCGTCGCAGGGGTGCCAAAAAACGGTTTTCCGATCCATGTACAATATAACACGATAACTGACCAGAAAACACATACGCTTTTCAGCTGTTTTAGCATTATTTTCAGCTTTCGTTGTTTTTTTGTGAAAAGCGTGTTAGTATTAGCACGGAATTCATCTGAAAAACGGAAGCGGGGGGACAGCGTATGATCATGATGGATCTGCAGGATCTGCTGCGCATCATCCTGGGATCGTACCGCGTGCAGTATCTGCAGCTGCGGCCGGGCTGCACCTCCCCGGAAGCATCGGCGCTGGATTTCCTGTTCCGGGATCAGCTGTATGAGGGCTTTGATTACGCGCCTTTCGCAGCGGAAATCATGGCTCTGGTTCCGGAGGAAGGCGTGATTGACTATAAGGATGATTTCGGCCTGCATTATCTGGTGCTGCGCGGAAGAGGCGCGGAAGCCGGCAATTTCCTGTTTTTCGGGCCCTGGACCTACCGGGCCTACGGAGAGGCGGAGTTTCAGCGCCTGTCGGAGGCGCACGCGCTGGCCGATGAGGCCATGGAAGCGTTCCGATGGTATTTTAAGCGGATCCCGGTGATTCAGGACGGGGCGGGATGGCGGCTGCTTTTTTCCATGCTTCTTTCCCGCTATCTGGCCAATCCGGATCTGGAAATCCGCCGGGTTTCCCACGACCATCCGGAGGAGCTCCGCCAGAAACCGTCCATTGCCCTGTCCGCGATTCCCTATGCTTCGGTGGAGGCCCGTTACGGCATCGAGGACGCGCTGCTGGAGGCGATCCGACGGGGGGATATCTCGGAAGCCCTTTACCAGCAGAACCTGTTTATGGGGTTCACGCTGGACAGCCGGGTCAGCGATCCCCTGCGGGACGCGAAGGATATGCTGATTGCCGTGAATACCCTGTTCCGCAAGGAAATCCAGCGCGCGGCGGTTCATCCCCTGTACAGCGACGGCCTCAGCGGCCAGTTTGTGACGGAGATTGAAAGCGCGGAGAACGAGGAGCAGCTGACCGCTCTGATTCCGAAGATGATCCGCCATTACTGCCTGGCCGTGCAGCAGCATTCCCTGGAGAAGTATTCCGGAACGGTTCGGGACTGCCTGAACTATATCGATTTCCACTATATGGAATCACTGAGCCTGGAAAGCCTGGCCTTCCGGTTTTCCGTGAATAAAAACTACCTTTCTTCCCGGTTTCACAGGGAAGTCGGCGTGACGGTCACGGATTATATCAACCAGCAGCGGGTGCGCCGTTCGGAACCGTTCCTGCGGAAAACGGATCTGCCGATGCAGCAGATTGCCGAAAAATGCGGATTCGCGGACGCGAATTATTTCACCCGCACCTTCCGCAAACTGAACGGCATGACGCCGAATGAATATCGCCGATCCATGCGGCGCCGATGAAGACGCGGGATTGCGAAGAGGGAAAGGGGCGAAAATGTCCATGGACAGGAAACCGCATATCATCATTTTCAATCCGGACGAGATGCGATGGGACGCCATGGGGCACATGGGCAATCCCGCGGCGGTGACGCCGTTTCTGGATCGCTTTGCAGCCACGGAAGCGGTGTCCTTCTCCCGGGCTTACTGTCAGAACCCCGTTTGCGTGCCCAGCCGGTGCAGCTTTCTGACCGGACTGTATCCCCACGTGAGAGGTCACCGGACCATGAATTATCTGCTGCGTCCGGGGGAAACCACCCTCTTCCGGGAGCTGATGGACGCGGGATATTACGTATGGATGAACGACAGGAACGATCTGCTGGCCGGACAGATTCCCGGATGGTGCGAAAGCCACGCCACGGAGATTTATTACAGCGGGCAGGAGAAACCGGGCCCCGGACCGCTTCATCCGCCGGCGCCGGGGGGACCGGATCGCTATTCTCATTTTGAGGGACAGCTGGGGGTGGACGAGCGGGGACTTTGCCGCAACAGCGACGACGAGGTCGTGGACGCGGCGATCCGGCGCATCCGGACCCGGCCGAAGGATCAGCCCCTGTGCCTGTTCCTGGGGCTGTTCTATCCTCACCCGCCCTATCAGATTGAGGAGCCGTATTTTTCGGCCGTGGACCGGGGAAAGCTGCCTGAACGCATCCGACCGGAGAACTGTTCCGGAAAGAGTGAAATCATGACAGCCATCCGGAAAAACGCGGGGCTGGACGGCTGGAATGAGGCGCAATGGGATGAGCTCCGGGCGGTGTATCTGGGCATGTGCGGAAAGATTGACGCTCAGTTTGCCCGGTTAGTCGCCGCACTGCGGGAGGAAGGCATCTATGACGATTCCGCCATCTTTTTCCTCAGCGACCACGGGGATTTCACCGGGGATTACGGACTGCCGGAAAAAGCCCAGAACACCTTTGAGGACTGTTTGACCCGGGTGCCGCTGCTGGTGAAGCCGCCCAGGGGGATCCCGCTGGATCCGGGCATCAGCGGAGCGCTGACGGAGCTGGTGGATTTCCATGCCACCGTGCTGGATCTGGCCGGGGCGGAAAGCAGCCAGACTCATTTCGGCCGAAGCCTGCTGCCCGTGATCGCGAACCGGGAAACCGCAAACCGACCGTTTGTCTGCTGTGAGGGCGGACGGCTTCCCGGGGAGGTTCACTGCGACGAATATCACGGACCGGACGGCCGGGAAGCCAGCCCCCGGGATGTGTACTGGCCCAAGAAAAAAGCCCAGGCCGACGACAGAGCCCACAGCAAGGGGATCATGATCCGGGAGGAGCGATATAAGTATGTGAGCCGCCTGCTCGGACAGGATGAGCTGTATGATCTGAAGGAGGATCCCGGGGAAACCACCAATCTGATCGACCGGGAGGATCTGCGGGAGGTTGTGACGGAGCTGCGGTTCCGGCTGATGAAATGGCTGCAGGCCACGGATGATGTCGTGCCGCCGGATCACGACCGGCGTTTTACCCGGAAGATGCTGCTGGCCAAGGGTCGCGCCGTGGCCGGAGAAGGCCATGACGAGGCGATTCTGGCAAAGATCGACGCCGGCGCGGAGATCGGCGAGGTGATGCGGTTCTGCGCTTCGCTTCGCGGCAGCGGAAACGGGGGATGATGAGATGGACCGGGACGAAGATATGAGAACCGGCGGAGGGACAGAGCTGACCGGGGAGGCGGAGGCCCTTCAGACGACAGAGCCGACCATGGGCCGGAAGCTCGCGGGGCTGTTTTTCAGCATGCTGTATATCAGCGCCTTCACCTTCGGGGGCGGGTTTGTCATCGTCACCTTCATGAAGCGCAAATTCGTGGATCAGCTTCACTGGATCGATGAGAAAGAAATGCTGGATATGACCGCTCTGGCGCAATCCAGCCCCGGAGCGATCGCGGTGAACGCGGCCATCCTGGTAGGCTGGAAGGTGGCCGGCTTTCCGGGCATGATGGCCGCGGTGCTCGGGACGGTCATTCCGCCCATCGCGATTCTGTCGGTCATTTCCCTGTTTTACGAACGGTTTGCCGCCAACCGGTATGTGGCGCTGGTGCTGAAGGGAATGTCCTGCGGCGTGGCCGCGGTGATTCTGGATGTTTCCGTGGATCTGGGCCTGAAAGCGCTGAAGGAGAGGCGGGCGATGAACGCCGTCATCATGGCGGCGGCTTTCGCGGCGGTGTTTTTCCTGAACGTCAATGTGATCTGGATCATTCTCGCTGCCGCGGCCGTGGGAGCGGCGACCGCCTTCGCGGCCCGGAGAAGATCCGCGGTTTCCGGTTCATCTGACGGGGAAGGAGGCGCAGACGCATGATCCTGCTGGAACTGTTCTGGAGTTTTCTGCAAATCGGCCTCTTCTCCGTCGGCGGAGGATATGTGGCCATTCCCCTGATTCAGAGCCAGACGGTGACGCTTCACGGCTGGCTGACCGAAAGCCAGTTTATGGATCTGGCGACCATCGCCGAAATGACGCCCGGACCGATCGGGATCAACGGCGCCACCTTTGTCGGGCTCAAGATTGCCGGGCTTCCGGGAGCGCTGGCGGCATCCTTCGGCTTTGTAGTTCCTTCTCTGATTCTGGTTTCCCTCCTGGCCGTGATCTATCGGAAATGGCGGGAGCTGCCGCTGCTGCAGGGGGCTCTGGCCGCGCTGCGCCCCGCGGTGGTGGCGCTGATCGGCGCGGCGGGGTTGAATATGTTCCTCCAGGTAGCATTCGGCGGGAGGAATCTGATTGCCCCGGAGAACATCCGGTGGGCCGGGCTGGGCCTCTTTGCCGCGGCTTTCATTGCCCTGCGACGATTCAGAACCAATCCCATTCTGACCATGCTGCTCTGCGGCGCGGGCGGGCTGATTCTGGGGCTGATCGGGGTTTTTTGAGGCATTGTCCGGCGGAAGGAACGGCATCGATCCGACGCTTTGGAGGATGACATGGAGAAAGGGAAACCGCGAAATCTGACGCTGCTTGTGAAGCCGGCTTCCAGCCTGTGCAACATGCGATGCCGGTATTGCTTTTATGCGGACGAGGCGTCCAGGCGGAGTGGGACGCCGGGCGTGATGACGCCGGAAACGGCCCGCCGGCTGATTGACGCGGCCTTTGCGGCCGTCCGGGAAGGCGGGCAGGTGACCTTTGCGTTTCAGGGCGGGGAACCGACTCTTGCGGGGCCGGACTTCTTTGACGCCTTCTGCCGATATGCCCGGGAGCACAACACGAAAAATCTGACCCTCTCCTGGTCTGTTCAGACCAACGGGCTTCTGATCGATTCCTCCTGGGCGGCCTTTTTCCGGGAAGAGGGGTTTCTGGTCGGGGTTTCCCTGGACGGAACCGAAGCGCTGCATGATGCCTGCAGGCCGGACGCGGAAGGAAATCCGACCTGGAAACGGGCGGCCGCGGCGGCGGCGCTCCTGCGCAAAAACCGGGTGAATACGAATCTGCTCTGCGTCGTTACTTCCCGCTCTGCTGCCTGTTCCCGGAAGGTGTATCAGACGCTGAAAGCGACGGGGATTCCGTATCTGCAGTTCATTCCCTGCCTGGATCCGCTGCCGGGTTCGCCGGAGGCGCCTGCCGCTTCCCGGCTGACCGCGAAGGACTACGGATTTTTCCTCTGCCGCGTTTTTGATCTGTGGTGGGCGGACTGGGCGGGGGGACAGGCTGTGAACGTCCGGCAGTTTGAGGACTGGATTCGGGTTGCCGCGGGACTTCCGCCGGAGATGTGCGCTACCTGCGGGCTGTGCGGGGGATATCTCGTGGCGGAAGCGGACGGAAGTTTGTATCCCTGTGATTTTTATGCTCTGGATGAATGGCGTCTGGGCAGCCTGGAGGACGGTGAAGACAGCATCCTTTCAGCCCTGAGATCCCCCCGGATGGCGGATTTCCGGCGGCGCAGCGATGAGAAGCCTTCCGCCTGCGGTCGCTGCCGGTTTTTCTCCCTCTGCAGGGGCGGGTGTCCGCGAAACCGGATTGAACAGGACGGCCGGACAGTCAACGGACTGTGCGATGCCTTTCAGATGTTTTTTGACTACGCGGAGCCCCGGCTTCGCGAAGCGGTCCGCGCCGTACGCAGCCGGGCGGTTTCGCTTCACATTTAAGGAGGAATTGCCGATGAAAACCCTGCCCCTGAATGATGGATGGCACTTTCGCAAGCTTCCCGGCTATACGCTCTCATCCCTTCCGGAAACTTCTCCGGACGCTTTGCAGGATCCTTTTCCGGATGTTCCGGCTGAGACCGTCTCCCTGCCGCACACCTGGTTTACCGAGGAGGATCCGTATCGCGGGCTCGCTCTTTATGAAAAGACCGTTCCGTGGGATCCGGCCCGGGATCAGGTCCTGCTGTCCTTCGAGGCGGCGGATCAACAGTGCCGGGTTTATGTGAACGGCATTTTCGCCGGGAGCCACCGGGGCGGCTATTCCCGTTTCCGGCTGCCTGTTCCGGCGGAGGCGACGGCGGCGAAGGACGGAGCAGTGCTCCTCCGGATTCAGGTGTTCACGGAAAACCGGGAAAACGAGGACATTGCTCCTTCCTTCGGGGATTTCACAGTGTTCGGCGGGCTGTATCGCGGCGCGGAGCTGCTGATCGTGGGGGAGAATCGCTTTGATCGCTGCTATTACGGCACGGAAGGGCTGATTGTCCGCACCTGCCTGGATGACAGGGGGCGGGGTCTGCTGACCGCTGAACCGCATACGGTCTGCGCTGCCCCGAACGCCCGGATTCGGTACACCCTCTCGGATCCTCAGGGCCATCCCGTTCTGACCGGGGAAGGCGGGCCGGAGGAAACGGTTCCCTTTGCCGTGGATGCGCCGCAGCTGTGGGACGGACCCGGAAACGCCCGCTTCTACACTCTTTCCGCTGTCCTGATGACGGGAAAGCCCGGAGAGGAAACTCAGGCAGACGAGGTGAGAATCCGCACCGGATTCCGACGGGTGGAGATCAGCGGAGAAGCGGGGCTGCGCCTGAACGGTCGGCCGGTTTTCCTTCGGGGCGTGGCGAAGCATCAGGACCGGGCCGGGAAGTATGCCGCTGTGTCTCCGGAGGACATCCGGGAAGATTTTGATATCATCCGTGAGATCGGCGCCAATGCCGTCCGGCTTTCCCATTATCAGCACCCCCAGGCGGCCTATGACTGCTGCGATGAGCTGGGACTGCTTGCCTGGGCGGAAATCCCCATGCTGAAAATGACCGAAAACCCGGAGCTGCTGGAAAACACGCGGGAGCAGCTGACCGAGCTGATCCTTCAGAATATTCATCATCCCGCTGTTTTCTGCTGGGGGATTCAGAACGAGATCGCCATGTTCCGGGACGCGCCTTTCATGCATGAGCAGTGCCGGCTTCTCCATGCGTTGGTGAAGCAGCTGGATCCGAACCGATTTTCCGCCTGTGCGAATCTCTATCCGCTGAAACCTTCCAGTAAGCTGAACGAAATCACGGATCTGGTGGGGTATAATATCTATTTCGGCTGGTATTACGGCAGCCCGGAGGGATACGGCCCGTATCTGGACCGCTTCCATCAGGCCCGGCCTCATCTTCCCCTGGGCATCAGCGAATACGGGGTGGACGCCAATCTGATGCTGCATGCCGAAAACCCGAAATGCAAGGATTATTCCGAGGAGTATCAGGCGCTGTGGCATGAAACGGTCTATCCGCAGATTGAAAGCCGTCCCTGGCTGTGGGGCAGCTTCATCTGGAATATGTTCGATTTCTCCAGCGTCCGCCGGAATGAGGGCGGTCAGCGCTTCATCAACGCGAAGGGCCTGGTGTCCCACGACCGGAAGATCCGCAAGGATGCCTTCTATTATTATAAGGCCCGATGGACCGAAACGCCCTTCCTCCATCTGTGCGGCCGGCGATTTGAAAAACACGCCGCGGCGTGGGTGGATGTCAAATTCTATACGAACCTGCCGACGGTCAGCCTGACTGTCAACGGGCGGGCCTTCGGGTTCGTGCAAACCGTCAACGGAACGGCGCTCTTCCGCGATATTCCCCTGCGGATGGGCGAAAACCGCGTGGAGGCGTTCGCCCGCACCTGCCGGGACAGCTGCGTCTGGATCCGTGTGTCCGAGCCCGAACCTTCCTACGCGCTTCCGGAGGCGGAAAGCAGCGGCCCGGTGCGCAACTGGTTTCTGTCGGAGAATGAGAATCGCCGGGAGGGATTTTTCTCCATCGAGGATACCGCCAATGATCTGCTGGAAAGCCCGGCTTCCCGGCGCGTGCTGGAGGCGTATATTCCCACGCTTGTACGGATCATGACCGAAAAGAACGTGATCCCCCTGGGCCTGACCCTCAAATCCATCCTGAATCACGACCCCGATGAATCCCTCGATGTGAAGGCGCTGAACCGGGAATTGAATCAGATTCCCAACGATCTGTGAGCCGGACGGCCTGTGCGGCTCTGTATCCAGACGGGTTTCCGACACAAAACACGATCCAACCTGCGATTGAAGGAGGAATTGTATCATGACCAGAAATGAAATCCTGAAAAAAATCGGCCTGGATGTCCCGGCGGAAGCCCGGCTCCGGGTGCTGGTGGACACCGACGCGAAGAACGAAGCGGACGATCAGTTTGCCATCATGCATCATCTGCTGACGCCCCTTTTCGACATCCGGGGCATTGTGGCGACGCATTTTGAGCAGAAGGACGGCTATCGCGGCGAGTCCATGGGAAAAAGCTATCGCGAGGTGGAGAAGCTGCTGAAACTGGCGCAAATCGACGACGTGCCGTATTTCCGGGGCTGTGTTTCTCCGCTTTCCTCGGTGTCCGACGCGCCTGTGTGCGAAGGTGTGGAGCAGATCATCCGGGAAGCCCGCGCCCCGGGAAAGCTGTACATCGCGGTTCAGGGCGCCATGACCAACGTGGCGGCCGCCCTGAATGCCGCTCCGGAGATCGCCGGCAATGTCGTGGTGCTCTGGAACGGCGGCGGCCCCTATCCCCATGGGCTGGAAGAATTCAATGTCAAGCAGGATCCCGATGCGGCCCGGGCGGTTTTGAACAGTGGGGCGGAAATATGGCAGACCCCCATGAACGTTTACGGTACCCTGGAGGTAACCCTGGCGGAACTGAAACGCCGCGTTTTTCCCTGCGGCCCCCTTGGGGCATACCTGTATCGTCAGCTGGAGGCTGAAAACCATGTGGAATACAACCCCGGATTTCTCCTGCGCTCCGGAGAAAACTGGACCCTGGGCGATAATACCACGATTGCCGTGCTGATCATGAACGCCTGGCGGGGCAACTGGCATACGGAGCCCGCTCCGATTCTGAAGGAGGATCTGACCTATCAGGCCAATCCCTCCGGCCGGCCCATTCGGGTTTATGACGCGATCGATGTCCGCATGACGCTGGAGGATCTCTTCTGCAAGATCGAGCTCGCTTACGGCGAAGAACGGTGCGCCGATCGCGGCCCCGCTGACCAAAGCAGTAAAATCAGGGAAACCGAAGCCAGTGATCCCTGCTTTCTGACGGAACAGGATTTTCTTTCGTCAGGAATCCTTGAGGATATGCTGAAACAGAACCATATTCCTTATCTGAAGAAGGATGTCATGGGGGCCGGCATGGCCATCAAAGTCGGGCCGATGCTTGAGAGAAGCCGGTTCTACGTTCCGTCTGAACATTTGAGCAGCGCAAAGGCGATCATGGAGGATCTGTTCTCCGCGGCAGAAGAAGCAGATCCGGATGATCCGTGAAAAAAGAGTCTGACGTCCCGGAAAACCGGGAATCACAGAAGCAATGGCATTGAAGTTCATGAACGAAGGACAAATCAGAAGAAAGACTGAATGGATCAGAAAGGGAGGAAGAGGTATGGAAACGAAAAAGCTTGGATTCGGCATGATGAGACTGCCTACCCTGGACCCGAAAAATGCTGCCAGCGTGGATATCGAAAAGCTCAAGCAGATGGTGGACCTCTTTATCAGCAAAGGCTTCACCTATTTTGACACGGCGATCATGTATAACGGGTTTGCCAGCCAGCGTGCGGCCAGGGAAGCGTTGGTGGAACGGTATCCCCGGGACAGCTTTACGCTGGCAACGAAACTGCACAATGCTTTCTTCGACTCCCCTGAGGGCCGGGACAGGATATTCAACGAGCAGCTGGAACAGACCGGGGCGGGATATTTCGACTATTATCTGATCCACGGCATTGAAGCAGGCAGCTGGCCCAAATATGAGAAATTCGACTGTTTCAACTGGCTGCTGGAAAAGAAGAAGCAGGGACTGGTAAAGCATGCCGGGTTCTCCTTCCACGATACGCCGGAATTGCTGGAAACGATCCTGACGAAGTATCCGGAAATGGAATTTGTCCAGCTTCAGATCAACTATCTGGACTGGGAAAGCGAATGGGTACAGTCACGGGCAGTCTATGAAGTAGCCTGCAAACACAATAAGCCAATCATTGTGATGGAGCCGGTCAAGGGCGGGACCCTGGCCAATGTGCCTGCTGAAGCGGAAAAACTGCTGAAGGAAGCGGAACCGGAACTGTCCGTTCCTTCATGGGCAATCCGCTTTGCGGCTTCCCAGCCCAATGTGATGATGGTCCTCTCCGGTATGACCACCCTGGAGCAGGTAAAGGACAACACCGGCTTCATGGAAAACTTCAAACCGCTGACAGAAGATGAAATCCAGCTGACACACCGGGTTGCGGAAATCATCAACGCGCAGATCGCCGTACCATGCACCGGCTGCTCCTATTGCACAGAAGGCTGTCCGATGAACATCCCGATCCCGAAATATTTCTCCCTCTATAATGAGAATATGCGGGAGGATATGGCACAGAAAGGCTGGACAGTCAATTATTCCAATTACGGCAACCTGACGGAAAGCTTCGGAAGGGCGGCGGACTGTATTGCCTGCGGCCAGTGCGAAGGCGTATGTCCCCAACATTTGCCGATTATTGAGCTGATGAAAAAGGTTTCAGCGCACTTTGATCATTGACGCATCGGGGAGGTTGAACATGGAATACAGATGTCTTGGAAAAACAGGCTTACAGGTCAGCGAGATCGGCTTCGGCGGTGAATGGCTGGAGCGGCATGAGACAAGCGAATCCGTTGCCCTGGTGAAATATGCCCACAGCAAGGGGATCAACATCATTGACTGTTGGATGCCCGACCCGAAATCCAGGGATATCATCGGACAGGCCATTGCGGAAGACCGCACCGGATGGTATGTCCAGGGTCATATCGGCTCTACATACCAGAACGGGCAGTATACCCGGACGAGGGACGTGGAACAGTGCCGGATCGCATTTGAGGATCTGCTGGCGCGGCTGAAAACGGATTACATTGACCTGGGCATGATTCATTATGTGGACCGGGAAGACGA
>CADBLV010000109.1 GCA_902795555.1 uncultured Eubacteriales bacterium
CTGAAAAAAGGAGAAAACCGGAGTTCCATACTCCCTTGCCATCCTGGAAGCAGTGTGTGTTTCATCCTGATCTTCGTTCAATACGACTTGTCGTTTTGATCGCACCAAATGTGCGTCGAAGATCGCATGAAACGGGATGGCGTCATTCAGGCGAGAGAAGCCTCTCCCAGGGGCAGAAACTCCGGCCGGTGATGAACCATGAAGAAAGAAATAAATTTCCGGATTTTTGAACCGGAAAACCCGCTCAAATCCAATTTCAACAACAACGAAATCCCGCTTCTGATGATGGAGCAGCTCCGGATGCTGGATTATCCCATCAGTCGGGGAATCTCCTATGAGCGGACGGTGGATGAGTTTATGCTGCAGCTGGCCACCAACGACTCCCTGCGACCCCTGCGGAACTGCCCTGAGGCGGTCATCCTGCTGAATGAAGAAGGCGCCCTGATCCGGCATGACGGACAATGGGACCTGCTGTTTTCCCCAGAAAAAACAGAGGGCCTCCCCCCGATCAGAAAGCCTGACCTGCAGAGCATTTACAGAAAAATCCTGGCAGAGGAAAAGAAGAAGAAAGTCTGCCGGATCCGGGTTCCGGAGCGGAGCCTGAAAGTGCTGGTCTCCGGGAATGATTCCTTCTCCATCCTGGACGAATACTGCAAGGCGCAGCCGGGACGGTATCTGGCTGTAGCTGAGCAGATCGTCTACGAAGGACTGGACACCCTTTGCCGAAACGTCCCTGTATGCCGGTATGGTAAACTGATGACAGCAGACAAAGAAGAAATTGAGAATTATCACACGGTGAAGGCGTTGCTGGATGACTACGTCTATCAGTATGACCATCTGGAGAACGGGGAAAGCCTCCAGCCCCTGTCCATCGCGGTCTTCGGGGCCCCGGGCTGCGGCAAGTCTTTCGGGGTGAAGCAGATCGCCGGTAGCTGCGGGCGTTTCACCATGACCGGCATGAATCTGAGCCAGTATGCAGACGTGTCCGACTTCTTCGAAGCCCTGCGGGAAGGGCTGCAGACAAAAGGCAACCAGATTCCCCTGGTTTTCATCGATGAATTTGACGCAGACCTGAACGGAATCTCCAAAGGCTGGCTGAGATACTTTCTGGCTCTGATGCAGGATGGCGAGTTCACCCTGAACGGAAAACGGATGGAAGTCAGCGGCGCGGTGCTGGTCTTTGCCGGGGCCACGGCTTCCTCCTTCAACCAGTTCATTCCCCACACCCCGGAAGAGCAGGATGCCTTCCGCCTGGTGAAGGGAACCGACTTTGTCAGCCGCCTGAAAGGCATCCTGAACGTCAAGGGTCCCAACCCCGCCAGTGCTACGGACCGGTGCGCCATCATCCGGCGCGGCATGCTGCTTCGTGAACAAATTTTTCAGCGTTTTCCCGGTATCCGCGGAGAGGACGGGAAAACCGTCAGCGTCTCCCGCTGCCTGATTTCCGCAATGCTGCGGGTCTCGGAATACCGGCATGGAACCAGATCCATGGAGCTGATCCTTGGGATGAGCTGCCTGTCCGGCGTCCGGCGTTTTACCCCTTCTCTCCTGCCCATGGAAGAGCAGCTGAATCTGCACCTGGACGCGGAGGATTTCCGCCGGAAGCTGCAGTTTGAACAGATCATGGGGGACGTAGTGGAAAAGTACGCCGCCATCGCCCACGAACATTTCCGGCGCCAGCATGAGAACGAAATCCGGATCAGTTCCCCGAGCGAGGAAGAGATCCGGAAAGAGCTGGCCGATCCGGAGATGGCCCCCTGGGAAAAACTGGACGAGTATTACAAAGAAGGCTACCGTTCCCGGATCCGCTACATGGGTGAATATCTGGAATCCTATGAGATCAGCATCGGCCTGCGGCCGGTGATTCCCAACACAGCGGACGCGGTATCCGAGCTGTACGGACCGACCCTGGAACTGCTGGCGGATATCGAGCATGCCCGCTGGGTGCGGGATAAGCGGGCCGAGGGTTGGCGGGACGGAAAATACGACCGGGAACTGAAGCTGACACCCGAGCTGGTTCCTTATGCCGAGCTGGACGAGGAAACTAGGGAAACCATTCGGCGCTCCCTGCGGGCCATGCCGGAAACCCTGAAAGAGATCGGTTATGAGCTGTATACCAAATCATTCTGAAATGTCGAAAAAACTGACACAGGATTAACTTCCATCGTATATAATCATGTTGGGATATCGTTACAGTAAAAAAACGCAATTTTTACCGGGCATATCCTGTTCCTAAGAATGCTAAGGAGGATCAGACTGTGAAGTACCCCTGGATCGATGAATACCTGATGGCCAAGCGCGGCGTGACTAAAGATCTGCAGCCGGAATGGAACTGGATCAGATATCATATCGGTGGAAAAATGTTTGCCGCCATCCTGTTGGATGATGACAATCAGCCTTACTACATCAATCTGAAGCTGGAACCACTGGAAGGTGAACTGATGCGGCAGCAGTATCCGAATATC
>CADBLV010000110.1 GCA_902795555.1 uncultured Eubacteriales bacterium
AAGCAAGGGAGCTATACCAGCTCTCTTGCTTTTAATTTATCTTGAATCTTTGGATTCGAGTGAAAGGATGAAAGCCCATGAAACCACTGCCAAGGTTCGTCGAAATTGATTATTCCAAATATTCGCCGGATATTCCCGAAGAGAAATTAGAAGCATACTATGGCCTTCCCCAAAAAGTTGAATTCTGCTCTGAATGCGTCATGAGTAATCAAAAGCCTACTTCATGCTATGAATTTGAACATACTATTGAAAGCATCAAAAAAACCATGGCCATTCAGAGTGATGGGGTTTGTGATGCTTGTCACGCAAATCATGATAAAACAAATCATCATATAGATTGGGAAGAAAGAGAGAAGGAGCTTCGTGACCTGTGCGATCAATACAGGAAAAATGATGGTAGTTACGATTGCCTGGTTCCTGGCTCTGGAGGAAAAGACAGTTTTTATGCGGCTCACTTATTGAAATATAAGTACAAGATGCATCCATTGACGGTTACGTGGGCACCACATCTTTATACCCCATGGGGCTGGGATAATATGCAGGCCTGGATTCATGCAGGCTTCGATAATTATCTGTGTACACCCAATGGCCAAACACATCGGTTGCTGACCAGGTTAGCCACTGAGAACTTGTTTCATCCTTTTCAACCTTTCATTTTGGGTCAGAAACAGCTTGCACCAAAGATGGCAGCTAAATTTGGTATTCCGTTGGTGTTCTATGGAGAAAATGAAGCGGAATACGGGAACCCAATCGGAGATAACAAGTCTGCATTAAGAGATGAAAAATATTTCGCGGTTAACGATTATGATCATATTTTCCTGGGTGGGGTGTCACTCCGTCAGTTAGAAGAAGATTACAAAATCGACAAAGCTGATTTGGCTATTTATCTGCCCAGTGAAACAAGTGATATTGAGAAGAACCATATTGAGGTCAGGTATTTAGGATACTACGAGAAATGGCATCCACAGGGTGCATATTATTATAGTGTTGAACACGGCGGATTTAGACCAGCACCGGAAAGAACGCAAGGAACGTATTCAAAATACAATTCTATTGACGATAAAATCGATGACTTCTTCTACTATACAACATACATTAAGTATGGAATTGGCAGGACATCATATGACGCTGCGCAGGAGATTAGGAATGATGAAATAACACTGGATGAAGCAAAAGCCTTATGCAAAAAGTTTGATGGAGAGTATCCTGATCGCTTCGAGAAAGAAATAATGGATTACCTCTCGATTGATAAGAAGCATTTTCCTGAAGCATATAAGTGCTTTGAGCAACCCAAAATGGACAGGGATTATTTTATGCATCTTGCTGATCGCTTTAGATCACCGCATATATGGAAATATGAAGATGATATTTGGAAACTTCGCCATACTCCGTATGAAGGTGATAGCGAAGTATTGTGGGGAGATCCGAAGGGAACGCATCACGAGCTGTAAATCTGTTTCAGGAGAATGCAGAGATGAAGAAAATAAGACTAATTGCAAGATTAGATGTGAAAGACTCTAATCTTGTGAAGGGGATACAGCTGGAGGGACTCAGGAAACTGGGGAACCCAAATGAATTCGCAAAAAAATACTATGAAAGCGGAATCGATGAATTATTGTACATTGATATCGTTGCAAGCCTGTACAATCGCAATAATCTGTCGGCAATCGTTCGCAGCACAGTCGAAGATGTGTATATTCCGGTTTGCGTAGGAGGAGGTTTGAGGAGTGTCGAGGATGTAAGGAACATCCTTTCCATGGGGGCGGATAAAGTAGCAATCAATACCGCGGCAATTAAGCGCCCTGAGTTAATTTCTGAAGTCGCTGAAGCATTTGGAAGTCAATGTATGGTTCTATCTATCCAGGCGAAAAGATCACGTACCCAGGAAGGAAAATGGGAAGCATACTATGATAATGGAAGAGCGCACTCCGGATATGATGTAATCGAATGGGCTCAGAGAGGCGTTGAATTAGGCGCAGGTGAAATATTGTTAATGAGTGTTGACAACGAAGGACTTCAAAGAGGAATGGATTTGCAACTAATCAACGAAGTCACAAAGGCAGTCAATGTACCAGTTATTTGTGGTGGCGGTGCCGGATCTCCAGATGATATTGTAGATGCAGTTCATGCAGGCGCAGATGCGGTTGCCTGCGCAGCGATTCTGCATTATGGAAATTATTCAGTTAAAGAAATAAAAGAGGAACTGAGAAAACAGAATGTGGGGGTCAGAGTGATATGAAAAAAGTATCAATCATCAATTATGGCCTTTCCAATCTTCTTTCTGTTGAACACGCGTTCAGATGCTTCGGGGTTCAGGAAGAAATAATAAACACTTGTGAGGATATCGAGAAGGCAGAAGTGCTGGTTCTCCCGGGAGTAGGTGCTTTTGAAGATGGAATGAAGGGATTGGAAGCATTGAACCTGATTCGTCCATTACGGCAAAAGGTGACGAACGGAACCCCACTTTTGGGCATTTGTCTGGGAATGCAATTGTTGTTTGATGAATCTGAAGAATTTGGATTACATAGAGGGCTGGGATTTATTCCTGGAAGAGTAGTGGAGATATCTGGGAAGGATATAAACGGAATGATACAGAAGGTTCCGCATATTTCATGGGATCCATTGTTAGCGTCTGGTAACAAAAGCTTTTCAGGGACAATTTTGGAGGATGTAGCTGAAGGAGAAGAATGTTATTTCATTCATAGTTTTGAAGCCGTTCCATCAAAACAGGAGAATCGATTGGCGGATACTATATATGGAGGGAGACGGATATGTGCAGTCGCATATGACGGGAATGTTTATGGTACACAGTTTCATCCGGAAAAATCGGGTCAAGTAGGGTTACGAATTATTAAAAAGTTTATCGATATGTTTTGTTAACAGAAATCTTTCCAAAGTGTTTTCTGCGTTTTTTGCAAGACCGGGACAATTGATTGTTTAGGACACGGATTTCATAGTCCAGTTCTGCTATTACAGTTTAAAGACAGGGGCTGTGAAGAAATGACTGAAGAAGTCAGAGTTTCACAGCTCCTTTTATACCAGGAACTTGCTGACCTGGCAGTCAGTTGACACCATGTAGTCTCAAATACGTCATCCTGAACAAGATACATTCACAGATAATCATTCATTTGAGAAACGGTTTGGATACGGACGTTGAAAAAACGTGACTTATCGGATATAATAGGAACTGGTTTATCTGGACGTTGTAAACGACTGGAAGCCTGTGCTTGAAATAAAACAGAGGGGACCATAAGATGGAAATCACGACAAAACGCCTGACCATAAGACCTATCCAGATAGGCGATGAAAAAGAAATTCACGAATATGCGGGAGATAAAAGTCTGACCATGATGTACTATCTCCCGAATGAGACCTTTGAGGAAACGGCGGAGTTTGTAAAAAAGAACGCGGAAGAATGGAAGACGGAGGATCAGACCAATTTTGAATTTGTTATTCTTCTGGATGGAAGAATCATCGGCGGATGTGACTGTGACCTTGGACACAGCGATGACAGATCCTATGCTACGCTGGGATGGATCATCAACAAAAATTACAGAAACCGGGGATATGCATCGGAGGCTGCTTCAGCGATTCTGGATTTTGCGTTTGAAAAACTGAAAATCAACAAAGTATATGCTCAGTGTGATACCAACAATCCGGCTTCATTTGGCGTGATGCAAAAAATTGGAATGAAGTGCGTTAATGATAAGGGAACCCGCACATATCCAAGAACGGGTGAAACATCTGGTGAATACACCTGCATGATAACCCGTGAGGAATGGAGAGCGGCGTGCAATCAGAAGAGGGGGAACGAAATGAAATGCTCTTCTGCAGATGTTTTGAAGGAACATTTTGAAAAAGAAACCGGTATAAATAACGAAACAACTGTGAAAAATCAGTACTTCACAGCAGACAAGCTGAATACCCGGATCTCGATTCACAGCAAGTACTCCACGAACAAACAGGGATTCGGAAACTGGATAATCTCTCATTACCAGATTCAGGAAGGTGCGTCTGTACTGGAACTCGGATGCGGAACAGGCGATATGTGGATCGGAAAGGATGCGATCATCAGCCGCTGCAAACATTTTGTGCTGTCGGATTTTTCCGAAGGCATGCTGAACAAAGCGAAGGAGACCCTGCACAATCAACCCGGAATTGAATACCGCATCATCGATATTCAGGATATCCCGTTTTCAGATCATGCGTTCGACGTTGTGATTGCCAATATGATGCTTTATCACGTATCTGACCTTCAAAAAGGATTGAGGGAAGTAAACCGTGTTCTGAAAGAGAATGGGACTTTCTACTGTGCAACATATGGCGAGCACGGTATGATGGACTATATCTGCAGCCTGTTTACAGATCATCAGGTTCAAAACCGTGTCAATGATCATTTCACACTGCAGAATGGAGAAATGAAGCTGAAATCTGTCTTTTCGGATGTCCAAAGTCTTTGGTACAAGGATTCGCTTGAGATTACCAATGTGGACGATATGGTGGATTACATTTATTCGCTGACCGGTATGACGGATCTGCAGAGGCTTCCGAGAAACGATGTGAAGTCAGTGCTGGTAAAGAATATGCGGGATGGCATCCTGTATGTCCCCAAGGAGTACGGGATGTTCATCGCAAAAAAGGATAAGCAGATACAGTGAGCTTCGGTCTTCCATTCTGTTTGATGAATGGAATTGATGGGAATTACGTTTTTTCAGGAGGAAAACATGGTTTATTACAGCGATGACATGCTGATGATCCGCAATATGGTAGAAGCAGATGCCCGGATCTTTACTGATGAAGAGACAGCGCAAGGGTGGCATCCGGATATCTCCAAGTATCTTACAAGACTCAAGGATCAGACTGAAGGAAAATGTATCTCACTGACAGCCGAATATGAAGGACATCCGGCCGGATATATCAATGTCTATATAACAGGTCTGGGCGGTGCGTTCAAAGGAAAGGGATGGCCTGAGATTGTTGACTTTGGTGTATTGAAAAAATATCAGAGAAGAGGAATCGGCGGTAAACTGATGGATACGGCCGAACAGATCGCCGGACAATATGCAGATACGGTCTGGCTTGGCGTCGGGCTTCACAGCGGTTATGGAAGCGCTCAGCGGATGTATGTCAAACGGGGATATGTCCCGGATGGAACAGGTGTCTGGTATCAAGGCAGACCCTGTGAGCAATATGAAACAGAAATAGAAAACAACGACGATCTCCAGCTTTTCTTTTCCAAAAGGTTACACACGACCAAACCGGAGGATGAATGAGAAATGGAATTGCGAAAAATCAATGCGCAGGACGCGATTGCCCAATGGGAATATACAACGGCATTGCCCACAGATGAAAACGGATTGACAAATCCATATCACGGTGTCTCCTTTGACGAGTACACCGAAAATGTACTGCCGACTCTGATCTCCTATGAACACCCGGTTAACATGCCGGATTGGTTTGTTCCGGAAACATATTATTATCTGTGGGATGATGATCACCTGATTGGGGAATTCAGAATACGGCATCACCTGACGGAAGCGCTTCGGAATGGCTCGGGGCATATCGGTTACAGTATTCGAAAAGAAGAGCGAGGTAAAGGTTATGGAACGACTGGTTTAAAGTTTACTCTTCAGATTGCAAAAAAGATTGTTCTGGAGGAAGAAATCTACCTGCGGGTCAACCTGGACAACCCTGCTTCCCTTCACGTTATGCTTCACAACGGCGGACGCGTTGTCGGGCAGGATAAAAACCACTACTTTGTCCGGATTGCAAATCCGGGCAAAGGACGATACCCGTCCATCAAAGAAGCACAGGAAATCCTGGCTGAAGCGGAGCTATGCAATCCAGGACCATGGGGTGATCACAGTCGGACGGCTGCCCATTGCGCTGAAAAGATCGCGCTTTATTCCGGTCTCTGCCCGGAAAAAGCCTATGTCCTTGGCCTGCTGCATGATATCGGCAGGAAGTTCGGTAAGCGGCATCTCGGTCATGTTTCAGACGGATATTCCTATATGATGCAGCTGAATTATCCGGATGTCGCCAGAATCTGCCTGACCCATTCCTTTAATGAAATGAAGATTGACGGGTATGTCGGCAATTTTGACACGACGGAAGCGGAAACAGAGCTGATCAGAACAAAACTGCAGGAAGTTATCCCGGATGATTATGATCTGCTGATCCAATTGTGTGATGCCATTTCCGGTTCTGAAGGTGTGATGGACATCATAGAACGAATGTCTGATGTCAAGCGACGTTACGGAGATTATGACCAGGGCAAATGGAATAAGAATCTGGAACTGAAAGAATATTTCGAAATACGAATGAATCGTAATCTTTACGAAACAGTTGAAAAAGATATCTTTCATAACTGACAAGAAAGGAGATTTTCGCGATGGCGCGGCAGAACGTGCTTGTAATGCCGCATGAAAAGGTTTATGGTCGGTATATTTCTTAGGAGGATTGTCACGCTGAAGAACCATTCAAAGATGGTAAGGGACATGCAGACAAATGGTACTGCTAATATATTCAAAGCCGGGGAGGTTATGCAGCATGAAGGTAAAAATTTTCGCGGATCGGATTCTGTTCGAAAGGGATCCCATGATATATGGTCAGTTTCTGGAACATTTTCACCGGCAGATTTACGGCGGAATTTATGATCCCGGAAATCTGCTTTCGGATCAGGATGGCTTTCGGGAGGATGTTCTGGAGGCGTTGAAGCGCATCCGGGTGCCCGTGATCCGTTGGCCCGGTGGTTGCTATGTTTCCGCCTATCACTGGGAAAACGGAGTTGGGAAAGAGCGTATCCCCAGCTACGACAAGGCATGGCGAGTTGAAGAAAGCAATGCCTTTGGCACAGATGAGTTTGTCCGCCTTTGCCGAAAGCTTGGCTGCGAACCGTATATCTGCACAAATGCCGGCAGTGGCAGCCCTGAGGAAATGAGCAACTGGGTGGAATACTGCAATCTTACCTCTGAGGGGCAGTATGCCCGGAAACGGATTGCCGGCGGCAATCCGGAACCTTACCGGGTAAAATACTGGTCTGTTGGCAACGAGAACTATTTAGAAGGGGAAATCGGCAGCAAGACCGCGGATCAGTGGGGGCCCTTTGTTCGGGAAGCCTCCAAAATGATGAAACGGGTGGATCCCGGAATCCAGCTGAGTGCTGCCGCGATTGCTGATGTTGATTGGAACGTGCAGCTGCTGAAGGCGGCGGGAAAATGGATGAATTGGATTTCCATTCACGGATACTGGGATGAACTGTGGCAGGACAATTCCCCGGCAAACTATCTGCAGTGTATGGCCAGGACGGACAATCTGGATCGGGATGTGCGGAAAATCCGCGGGCTCCTGAACGCCTTCGGGCTGGAAAAGCAAGTTCGGATTGCCTATGATGAATGGAACCTGCGGGGATGGCATCATCCGATGGTGGATACAGCTCCGCTGGGTGATACGGACTTTTTGAAAGCCCGCGATAAAAATGATGACAATCAAACCTACACCATGGCGGACGCGGTATTCAGCGCCTGCTTTCTGAACATGCTGCTGCGAAACGCGGATATTGTCGGTATGGCCAACTTCGCACCGACCGTGAATACACGTGGATTGATTTTTACCCATGAAAAAGGTATTGTGCTGCGGCCCGCGTACTATGTCTTTGAAATGTATACCCAGCTGATGGGGAACGAGGTCATTGACTGCTTCTGCCAGGATATTCCCCGAATGGAAGTGTCGGACCGGTTTGGTCAAAGACATACCGTCGATCAGCTGGATATCGCGGCAACGCGCTGCGACGCAGATGGAAAGATTGCCGTATCGCTGGTCAATAAACATCCGACAGATTCTGCTTCTGTCCGGTTGGCTGGAATCCCTGCAGATCGGAATCTCTTCCTTCGGGTGCTGACAGGTCCTGAACCGGATGCCTGCAATGACGTCGGAGTCTCGCAAGTGGTCCCACACGATCGTAACAATCTGGTTTCGAGGGATGACAGCGGCAGCGTAATCATTCAGCTTCCTCCCTGCTGTGTATGTGTTCTAGGCGAAAAGTGACTTGAAGAATTTTGAGCATAAATCTGGAGGAAAATGATCATGCAGCGTCTGTTTTCAGAACATGAAGTGCGGCCGGTGGAAAGCCTGGACGGAATTTGGTCCCTGGCCCCCCGGACGAAGGATGGGGGAATCTTTCACGTGTCTGTGCCCGGTGTCTGGGAGCGGGTCCCCGACCTGGCCCGCTTCCGAGGAGTCGCAGATTATACAAGAACCATTGAGACTAGGCAGGAGGAGACGATCCTGCTCCGCTTCGGCGGGGTCAGCCATACCGCACGGGTTTTCCTGGATGGGCGGGAGATTGGCCATCATTACAATGCCTTCACCAGCTTCAGCATCCTGGTTCCCCGGTTGTGTGTGGGGACGCATCAGCTCCGCGTTGAGGTGGATGACCGCTATACGGAGGAATCCTGCCTGCATGTCCCCAATGATTATATGACCTATGGCGGTATCACACGCCCGGTGGAGTTGCATCACCTGGCCGGCGCTTACGTGGATCGCATGGCCTTCCATGCGGTGAAGACCGGGGAATGTACATTTGATGCTTATATCCGGGTTTTTGTTTCCGCCCTGGAGCCTCTGGCCGGCGCCAGCCTTTCGGTCTCGGTGGCCGGGAGCGCCGCGACGGTCGCTATCCCGACGTTGAAGGCCGGTGATACTGTCTCTGTGGAGGCTGTTATTCCCGTTCGGGACGTCCGCCTCTGGGACGTCCATGAGGGAAACCTCTATGTACTCAGGGCCGTGCTCTGCAATGAGGGACCTATCGATGACCTGATCGATCGAGTCGGTTTCCGCAGCATAGAGATCTGTGGTGAGGACATCCTGCTTAATGGCAGGAAAGTGCGTGTGAAGGGCTTCAACCGACATGAGGATCACGGGCAATTTGGCTGCGCTGTGCCGGTGCAGGCCATGATGGATGATCTGCAGCTGATGCTGGATATGGGGGCGAACTCTGTTCGCACCTGTCATTACCCGAACGATCCCCGCTTCCTGGATCTGTGCGATGAGATGGGCATTCTGGTATGGGAGGAGAACCACGCCCGCGCCTTGCCGGAGTCGGTGTTTCACAGCGACCGTTTCGCGGAGCAGTGCCGGGTGTGCAATGAGGAGATGGTCTTTCAGCACGTGAATCACCCCGCGATCTATGTATGGGGCCTGCTGAACGAATGTGAAAGCGATACGGAGTTCGGCCGCGGCGTCTACAAAACCCAGATTGAGCAACTGCGTGACCTGGATCCGACCAGGCCGGTCAGTTTCGCTTCCTGCCGGTTTTTCAGGGATGGCTGCCTGGATCTGGTCGATATCGCTTCCTTTAATATTTATCCGCTCTGGTACAACGATGAGTCACCGGCCGGGCTGGCAAACCGGCTCTTCGACTGGATGGATGAAAACGGCGCGAAGGGGAAACCCATACTCATCACCGAGATCGGCGCGGGCGCCGTCGCCGGTTTCCATGATCCCCTGCAGCGTGCCAAATGGAGTGAGGAGAGGCAGTCGGATATCCTTGAAAAGCAGCTTGCCGATCTCCATTCCGTCGTCCGGGCCAGCGGAACCTATATCTGGCAGTTTGCCGATGTGAGGGTTTCGGAGGAGTGGGCGCTTCAACGACCGAAGGCGATGAACAACAAGGGCGTCGTGGATATATACCGCAATCCCAAGCTCAGTTACGGCGTTGTGAAGCGGATCTATTCTGCCCTTCCGGATATAGTCTGACCGGTAGCCGATTCCCACGTACGCCAGCAAAACGGCCATATAAAGGATCAGGGGATGGTCGGTGTGTATCTGATAACTACCGCGGAAGGCGTACTGCCCGGATTATATGAGAAACATGGTTTTTCAGGAGAAAAGGAAGTCACCCCGATGGGGAGGAAACTGTGAACGCAGGAGGCCTTATCAACCTATGATTAAGATCTTATTTATCTGCCACGGGAATATCTGTCGTTCGCCCATGGCGGAGTTTATCATGAAGAAGCTGGTGCGGGACGCGGGAAGGGAAGATGAATTCCGGATTGAATCCGCGGCGACCAGCTATGAAGAGATTGGGAATCCGGTCTATCCTCCGGCCAGGCGGGAACTAGCCGCGCACGGCATTTCCTGCAACGGGAAAACAGCCCGGCATCTGGAAAAGGGAGATTATGGGGCATTCGACTATCTGATCGGAATGGAAAAAGTGAACCTGCGAAATATGGAACGGATCTGCGGGGGAGATCCGGAAGGGAAAATGTACCGAATGCGGGATTTCACAGATCACCCGGGAGAGATTGATGATCCGTGGTACACAGGGAGATTTTCGGAAGTGTACGAACAGATTCTGGAAGGATGCAAAGGACTGCTGGCGAAATGCAGAGATGAAAAAACGACGCCGGGAGGCAGAAAACTCGCGTTTCTTTTTGATCTGGACGGGACGTTGCTGAATACGCTGGATGATATTGCGATGGCCATGAATGACGCGCTCTGTTCGGTGGGACTCCCGCCCTGGGAGACAGAGAAGTATCGCTACATGGTGGGAAACGGTGCGAAGGTCCTTGCAGAACGGGCTGTGGGGAATCATCCTGAGATGGTGGATCAGGTGCTGAAAAACTATCAGCACCAATATGAAACACATCTGCGGGTGAAAACTCGTCCATATGAGGGAATGGCGGAAGCGCTCAGAAAGCTGGCTGACGGAGGAGCAGCGCTGTGCGTGCTGTCCAACAAACCGGACGCAGACACCAGGCGCCTGATGGCCGAGTGCTTTCCGGACATACCCTTCACGCATGTGCAGGGCCAGCTACCGGACGTTCCCCGCAAGCCGGATCCTACCGCGGCGTTGGCCATTGCGGAGAAAACCGGTATCCCGCCGGAACGGTTTGTTTTTGTGGGGGATTCCGGGGTGGACATGGTTTGCGCCGGACGGGCAGGAATGAGGGCCACGGGAGTTCTGTGGGGATTCCGAACCAGGGACGAGCTGCTGGAAAACGGAGCGGAATGGCTGGTTCGGCATCCGGGGGATCTGACGGACATTGCGGAAAGGATGAGGAAGTAATTGAAGCGTTGAAGTGGTCTGCTTGGTGGCCGCAGGAGAAAAAATGTTGGGAGGCAAAAGTGAGATGAAGCGTGAATTGGGAATCGCCAGATGCGGTCTGGCGTGTTGTCTGTGTTCCGAAAATGTAAAATGCAAAGGCTGCAAACGTGACGGTTTTCTGGAATTATCCTGGTGCAAGGATGCTGAATGGTGCGAGAACAGAAAATGCTGCATTGCCAAAGAAATGGATGGCTGCTGGTCCTGTAAAGACAGCTCTTGCCGAAAAGGTTTATTCGCCAGTAAAATCAAAGCGCTGGCCTTTACGGAATATGTCCGCAGATATGGAATGGAAGCCCTTCTGGATCGTTTGGAAATCAATGAAAAGGCCGGGGTGGTATATCATCGGGAAGGAATCATAGGCGACTATGATGACTTCGACGATCTGGAAGTGTTGATTGAATTCATCAGAACAGGAAAGCGATAAAATGAATTTAGCAAACGCTTATTTCATTACAGGGATTGCATATGCCGGGAAATCGTCTATGGTCAGACTGCTGGCTGAAAAGCACAATGGCATTGCCTGCAGGGAAAACTACCATGAGGAATTGATGGATGACAGGCTGAACCCCGACGAGTTCCCCTGTCTGTGTTATACCCGGGATCTGCGGGACTGGCATGATTTTATCAGGCGTACGCCGGACGAGTATGAGGCCTGGGTTGACGGCGCTGCCGCCGAATGCGAAAAACTGGAACTGCAGATTCTGGATCAGCTCACAGAGCAGGGAAAGCCTGTGTTTGTCGACACGAATATATCACTGGAAACGCTGGGGCGTATTGCGGACAGGGAGCATATATTGATCATGCTGACGGATCCAGAGATTTCTGTCCGACGGTTCTTTGAACGGCCTGATCAAGAAAAACAGTTTCTCTATCAGCTGATGCTGGAGGAACCCAATCCGGAACAGGCGCTGGCAAACTTCAGGGAATGCCTGAAGCGAATCAATTCACAGGCACGATACGACAGATTCCTTCATTCCGGGTTTCCTGTGATCCACCGTGATGAAAACAGGAGCATTGAACAGACGCTTGTGATGGTGGAAAAAGTATTTGGTCTCGGGACAACAGAATGAGAGTTGAAACAAAACGGCTGATCATTACAGAAGACAGTATCCTGAAAGAAATGAAAGGAAAAGGAAGAAAAAGGGGCGACGATATGAGAAGGGATCAGACGGCGTTGTTTCCGAAGGAAGATTTGGCGGTTTATGCTCTGATTTCCGGAAACGATGGTCTGAAAGCCAGGGAAATCGCCTCCCGGCTTCGTCTGGATAAGACCGACATCAGCAGGCTTCTCTTTTCTTCGCCGCTGATGCGGGAATTGTGCTATCAGGACAGGGAATACCGCTGGCATGCGCTGATCCGGCAGCATATACCTCATGAGGGGCTGTATGAGTGTTCCGGATGGTATGGAACCGTCCGGGAGTTTCTGAATACGCCTGAGGAAACCTGGCTGTCCCAATTGCAGGATGGGTGCAGGAGAATCGGGCGGAATCTGAACGACATGCGGGGGCTTATCCATTCCTTTCGGGACAGCGGCGAGACCATGCGATCCCTGTTTCGGGATTTGGCGGAAATGACGGAAGGAGGCCATGAAGACTGGGAGCTGGTTTTTGAATTTCGCCTGAATCGCGCCAGAATGATTCGGATTTATGCGGATGTTCTGCTGATCACCAGAGAAAAAGTTTTTTCCCTGGAGTTCAAAATGAAGAACGCGGCAACACCGGAAGAAATCGGTCAGGCGGCAAAGTATTGTCCTTATCTGGAACTGGTGTTTGGAAGAAACTATGATATTCTTCCCGCACTGGTGCTGACAGGGGCTGCTGACCTGTTTACCTTTGTTTCCATCGGCGAAACAGACGCCACACTGCCGGTTTGTTCCGGAGATATGCTGTTTAATGTGCTGAATGAGTATATGCTGTTTTTGCAAAACTGATGGAATTCTTACACGGTTGGAAAGACGGGAGGAAAAGATCGTATGATTGAATCACTGGATGATCGGGAAAGGACATAGGCATTCCGAAGAGACCCCGCTGATTGCGCATCGCGGAAACAGTATAGCAAAAAATGACGGAAAACGGGGTTGTCAGAAGAGGAAAGTTGTGCCATAATAAACAAAGAAAGCTGACAGAAACCATTTTTGGTTTGCCCTGCTTTTGTATATTGTGCCGGAAACGGCAATCATAACGGCGCAGGCCGGATGATAAGGAGTATCGTCTGAAATGAATGAAGGATCTGGAGTTTGGCTGAAGAATATTGTCACATTGCGGAAAAGCAGGAATATCTCGCAGGCGCAGATGGCCAGAACACTGAATATTGCTCCACAGCTGATGTCGCTGTACGAAAGAGGAGTCAATAAACTGCCCCTCTCCCATCTGATTGCGATCTGCCGTGCCTATCAGGTGAGCCCGGATGAATTGCTCGGCCTGCAGCAGATCGACGATTCCTGGCTCAACAACACGGAAGGCCTCAGGCTGGGAAAGAGCGTTTCCGATAATATCTATCAACTTCGGAAATACAGGGGGATGAGCCAGGCGGAGCTGGGCCGTCTTCTTGGTTTATCAACGATGACCGTGCTTTGCTATGAGCAGGGCAAGCATAAGCTGCCTATCCCTGTGTTCTGCGCCATGTGCGAGCTATTCGGGGTCCGCCCTGTTTCCTTCCTGGGCATGACGGATGAGTTTTCCAGTCAGGGTGCAAAGACGGAGAGATATCAGCGAAAGCATCAGAAGCGCTGCGTTTACTATAACAAAGAGGCGGGATGCTGTCAGAAGACAGAAGGGGATTGCGTGGGTTCTCATTTCTGCGATTGCTATCGGGAGGAAGGATGGCCTGAAAAGCCATATGCAAAAGTGCCATCGCCGCCGGTGCGCCGGGTGGTGAAAAAAGAGCAACGTTCTCTGAATGTTGAGGTTGCTGTGGGAGGTTTCGCCATTATCGATTCAACCAGATATCTGGTTCGGGCTGTCGAAACTGATGAAAACGGGGAAACACGCTATGCCTGTCAGCGGGTGTTTACCTATAAAACAGTGGAGGACAAGGAATCCAATCCCCGCTGGATCTGCCAGAATTATTTCCTGGGTGATCTGAAAACGCACTGGTTCACCCGGGATCAGATTTCCTCCGCGGAGCCTATTCCACCCGAGGAATGGCAGGCCTTTATGGATCGTTCTGCCGCAACGCCCAGGAATCAGTCGGAAGCAGCAGAGCAGTCAGTCTCCTCCCGGACCGGGCAGACTGTTTGGCGGACGGACAGAGCGGAACGGAAGGAAAGGGAAGGGCTGGACCGGAAGGCTTACAAAATCGTGCCGTATGAAGGCCGACTGCATTGGGCACCTGGATCCAAGCCCTATGCTTACATGTATATCCTGAGCAAGCAGGGAACGAAAATTTTTGTGAACGTGGATAAGCGGAACATGATTATCTATGTGGCCCGGAAGCTGTACAATAAATATATCAGCGTTTTCCGGGACGCGTCAGGGATTCGCCTTTGCCCCGCCGAGAAGAATCAGAACGGTTAACTGTATCACACCGATTGCGGGAAGGCTCCCTTCGACAGATGATAAAAACGGGTATGGGGGCTCTTTAAACATGGACACACAGAAAAACGTGTCCATGTTTTCTTTGCGAATCCTTTGATTTAAAAGGCCAGGCGGAGGAGAAAAAGAAAAAACAGACGAAAGGGAATACAGAAAATGGGAAACGGGACGTATAACGCGATACACCCGGAGGCGTGTGCAAATCATGAGTGCGATGAGGCCGGAAAATAGGGAAGAAAAGGAATGGACAACAGAAAAAAAGGCACATTTTTTTTCAAAAAAAGAGAAAAAACCACTTGAAAAACAATTCCGATTCATGTATAATTCGACTGTTGTCTGTTTAGGGATGAAGCGGTAAGTTGCCGTCCGGCCAGACGGGTAATTATCGCGGACCAGCCCGGCAATCGGGCGACGGACTCGAAGGCCTCAAACGCTTTCGCGCCTGCGGCGGAGGCAGGGGCACAAGAGAACGAAAATCTAAGGAGGTTTACAGGAATGGCCAACCAGAAAATCCGAATCAAGCTGAAGAGCTACGAGCACAAGTTGATCGACCAGAGCGCGGAGCGGATTGTGGAAACCGCGAAGCGGACCGGGGCTCGTGTCTCAGGCCCCATCCCGCTCCCCACGGAAAGGGAGATCGTCACCATCCTTCGGGCTGTGCATAAGTACAAGGACAGCCGCGAACAGTTCGAGCGCCGCACGCACAAGCGGTTGATCGACATCCTGAACCCCAATCCCAAGACGGTGGACGCCATGATGAAGCTTGATCTTCCTGCTGGTGTCGAAATCGAAATGAAAC
>CADBLV010000111.1 GCA_902795555.1 uncultured Eubacteriales bacterium
CGATTGTGAATAACTGGTCGGAGGCGGAACGGGCGGAGAACGAGCTGCTGATTGACGAGCTGGAAGCGTGGCAAAACGAAGAGGATGATCCGGAGGCCCTGGCCACCCTGCCCATGCTGAGAAAAGAGGACGCTGACCTGATGCCGGAATGGGTGGAGCCGGAGATCACCTCCTGCCACGGCGTTCCCGTGCTTTCCTATACGCTTCCATGCAACGGTGTGGTATATTTCAGGACCTATTTCTCCCTGACGGATCTGCCGCTGGAAGAGATTCCCGTAGCCGGGCTGCTCGTGGGCATGCTGGGGAAGCTGTCCACCCGTTCGCACGATGCCTTTACGCTGCAGAAGGAGCTGAAGCGATATACGGGCGCCATGGGATTCACTCTGATGATCAGGGCTAAAGAGGGCGAGGACAAAACCTGCACGCCTTATCTGGTCGGCTCCTGCAGCGCCCTGGCGGAGAACGCGGAAAAGGCCAGGGAGCTGATGGCGGAAATTCTGACGGAAACCCGTCTGGATGAAACGGACCGGATTTATGAAATGATTCAGCAGACCGAGACAGCTGTGCAGCAGCGGGTGGTCAACGGCGGACATCTGATTGCCGTGCGTCATGCTCTGAGCGGATTCAGCGCGGAAGGCGCAGCCCGGAACATGCTGGACGGACCGCCCGGAGCTGCCTTTGTCCATCGCTTTATTCGGGAAAAGGATGCGGCCATGGTAGAGTTTACGGAGGCAGCTCGGCGAATTCTGGACCGGAGTATCGGACGAAAGCGAATGCTGTTCAGCAGCATCGCGGACGAGAAGCAGGACGCAGAGCGCTTTCTCCTCTCCTTCCCGGAGGGAACGGAAACCGGGAAAGACGTCGCGTATGACGCGGAAGCAACGCGGCGATGCGGATTCCGGATTCCGGCGCAGATCGGATACGCGGCGCGGGGATATCGGCTCAGCCGAAGCGGCGCGGCCTTTTCGGGCTCCCTTTATCTGGCATGCAGCATCCTGAGCCTTGGCTATCTGTGGAACAAAGTGCGCGTTCAGGGAGGGGCCTACGGCGCCGGAATTCATGTGGACCGGAACGGAAACCTGCTCTCCTACTCCTTCCGGGATCCCACGCCGGGGAAGACCCTGGAGGCGGACGCTGGGGCCTCCGGCTTCCTGCGGGACTTTGCGAAGCTGGACGGAGAAATGGATAAATACATCATCTCCAGTCTGAACGAGCTGAATCCGCTGATGAACTCCCGGGATAAAGGATTCGCGGCCGACATACGATACCTGGCCGGATATACCCGCGCGCAGGCAGAGAAGATCCGGAAGGAAATCCTGTACGCGACACCGGAGGATCTGGCCGCATGCGGGAAGATTCTGGACGCATTTGCCGCGGAGGGAAATGTCTGCATCGTGGCCCACACGGACGCTCTCAGAGATTGCGACCTGGAGAGCATCCGCGACCTGTAATCAGGATCCGTAAAATGGAAAAAGCTCCGGAGGCTTCTGCCGCCGGAGCTTTTCCATCGTCTGTTTTTCCGCCGGTTAATCATCCGCGCGGAAGGCGTAGATCGTGGTGGTATCATATTTTTCGCCGGGACGAAGCACCGTGGTTCCGGGGAAATTAGGATGATTGGGAGAATCCGGGCAATGCTGGGTTTCCAGACAGAGGCCGGAATAACGGCCGTAATCAACGCCGCCCTTTCCGCCTTTGAGATCCGTGGAGCAGGCCGTGTAGAGCTGAATAGCGGGCTGATCTGTGAGCACCTCCATGTACCGACCCGATTCCTCATGATAGACGCTGGCGGCGATCCCCATGGCTTCCCCCTTGCGGAGGACAAAATTATGATCGTATCCGCCGGCGGGGATCATCTGGGGGCAGGTGTCCATCACATCCAGCCCTTCACCCAGCTCCAGGCCGTCCCGGAGATCCAGGGGCGTGCCCACCACGGGCATATAAGCCCCGGTCGGGATCAGGCCATCATCCACTTTGGTAACCACATCCGCCTCGATGGCGACAACATGATCACGGATCGTTCCGTGATCGTGGCCGGCGAGGTTGAAATAGGTGTGATTGGTGAGATTGCAGAGGGTGGGCTTATCCGTGACAGCCTCATAGCGGATGATCAGATCGCAGAGGTCGTTCCAGGTGTAAGTGACGGTGACATCCAGATTTCCGGGATAGTTTTCCTCGCCGTCGGGGGAAATCCGATGGAAGGACACGGAATCCTCATGATCGCCCTCCGAAGGCGTTCCCTCCCAGAAATGAGCGGCAAAGCCGACGTTTCCGCCGTGCAGATGATTGACGCCATGATCGTTCAGGGCTACCTGATAGGGCGTCCCGTCAATCGTGAAGCGGCCGGCGGCAATCCGGTTTCCATACCGGCCGACGGTGTCGCCGAAGCAGCCGTGATTTCCGAAATAACGATCCAGGGAATCAAAACCCAGGGCCACATCCGCCAGATTCCCGCCCGCATCCGGCACGATGATGGAGGTGAGGATGGCGCCCCATTCCATCACGGAGACAGACGCGCCCATGGCGTTGGTCAGCGTAAAGAGATGAACATCCTTTCCTTCGGGAGATTTTCCCCAGACAACCGATTTGACAGACATATGCTTGATTCTCCTCTCCAAACATTTTTCAGGGACTGACAGAATGATCCGATTCCCGCGATTCCGTTTCCAACGGCTCTGTTTCCATTGTAAACGTTTGGGCGGGATTGTCAAGGAGGGGGTTCTCCTCCGAGACGGCAAATTCCGAATCCTCCAGGCCGGAAAGCCTGCGCTGGATGGTCCGCGTTCGGGACATGGCGGAATCGATGGATTCGCCCGCCTGATCGAGCCTGCGGCGGGTGTTTTCCAGATTTTCCGCAAAGCGAGCGAAATCTGTTTTGATGACACCCAGAAGTCGGAATACCTCGCCTGTGCGCTTTTGAATCGCCAGGGTCCGGAATCCCATCTGCAGAGCATTGAGCATGGCGGCAAAGGTTCCGGGACCCGCGACGGCCACGCGATATTCCCGCTGGAGGGTTTCCGCCAGATGGGGAAACTGCAGCGCTTCCGCGTACAGGCCTTCCACCGGCAGAAAGAGAATGGCAAAATCCGCCGTGTGCGGCGGGGAGATGTACTTTTCCGAAATCTTTTTCGCTTCCGCTTTCAGCCGCAGCGAAAGAGCCTTTCGGGCGGCTTCCGCCCCTGACGCGTCCCCGGACTGGGCTGCGTCAGCCAGCCGCAGATAGTCCTCCTGCGGAAACTTGCTGTCCACCGGCAGCCACACGAACCCGCCGGACTGATCGGGAAGGCGGATGGCAAACTCCACCCGTTCCGAAGAGCCGGGAACCACTGCCACGTTTTCTTCATACTGCCCGGGGGCAAGAATCTGACGGATCAGTTGGGACAGCTGCATTTCACCCCAGATGCCGCGGGTTTTGACATTGGTGAGCACCTTTTTGAGATCTCCCACCCCGGCGGCCAGGGTCTGCATTTCGCCCAGGCCCTTATAAACCGATTCGAGCCGTTCGGACACCTGGGCGAAGCTGGCATCCAGCTTTTTATCCAGGCTTTCCGACAGGCGCTCGTCTACGGTTTTGCGCATTTCTGTCAGCTGTCGTTCGTTTTCCAGCCGCAGGTCGTTGATCCGTTCCTCCTGATTGCGGGTCGAGAGCAGGACCTGGCGCTGCATGCTTTCCAGCAGGGCGGACTGACTCTGGCCCATCTGGGACAGGGTGTTCATCAGATTGCGATCCATCTGATAAAGACTGTCGGCATTCTGATCCCGCTGGGCATCCAATTCGTCCAGAAGCTGATTGCCCAGGGACTCCAGCTGATGGGCCTGGTTAAGCCGGTCGGTTTCCATTCGATGGGCAGCCTCCCTCTGGCGAAACAGCAGGATCACCAGCAGGATTAGACAGCCCAGGAGCAGAAGGGGTGTGATCAGAGAAAGGACGCCCGTGGCGCCGATGTCGCCGGTCATATCTCCCGCCGCCCTTCCATGGCCTTCAGCAGGGTTACCTCATCGGTGTATTCCAGATCGCCGCCCACCGGCACACCGTGGGCGATGCGGGTCGTCCGGACCCCCAGAGGCTTCAGAAGCCGGGCAAGATAGGAAGCGGTGGCTTCTCCCTCGACATCGGGATTGGTGGCGAGGATCACCTCCCGGACCTCCTCTGTGTCAAGCCGGGCGAGCAGCTCCTTAATCCGGATATCCTCCGGACCGACGCCGCTCATCGGAGACAGGGTGCCATGGAGAACGTGATACAGGCCGCCGTATTCATGCATGCGCTCGATGGCTGCCACATCCCGGGGATCGCGTACGACGCAGATCTGTCCGTTGTGACGATGATCCGAGGCACAGACGGCGCAAAGATCTCCCGCGGCATAATTCCCGCAGACTTCACAGAAGCGAATGGCCTTGCGGCCTTCCCACAGGGCTACCGCCAGGCTGCGAACGCTTTCCAGGGGCATGGACGCTACATGATAGGCGAGACGCTGAGCTGTTTTGGAGCCGATGCCGGGCAGCTTTCCGAGCTCCGCGGCCATGACCGCGATGGGTTCAATCTGATCGCTCATCAGAACAACCCGCCCAATCCGGCCGGCGCCATCCGGCTCATGGTGTTCTCCCGGGCCTCTTCGCCCTTCCGGAGCGCCTCATTGACCGCGGCGATGATCAGATCCTGCAGCATGTCGATGTCGTCCGGATCCACTACCTGGGGATCGATGGTGATGGAGGTAACCTCCCGCTTGCCGCTGACCTTCACCGTGACCATACCGCCGCCGGAAGTGGCCTCATATTCTGCCACATCCAGCTGCTCCTGCGCCTCCTGCATCTGCTGCTGAAGCTTCTGCGCCTGCCGCATCAGCTGCTGCATGTTGGCGCCGCCTCCGAAACCGCCGAAATTCTGTCTGCCCATGTTTTTTTCCTCCTTTGTTCTGGTCGTTTTGTTCATTGCATGTGTGTTACGTTCTGTCCGCTCTTCCTGTTCTGTCCGTTCTTCCTGTTCTGTCCGTTTTCTTCCTCTGTGAACCGCAGGTTCTCGTTTTCCATGTGTTCGGCCGGCTATTTCACGGCATCCGATCCCGGTGAAGCGGCCGGTTCCGAAGGAGCTGTCAGAATGCCTGTGACCACATCGTCCAGAATCGCCATGATATACGGCATGCCCCGACCGGATTTGTTCTGAAGGAGCACATCACTCTTATCCAGGGTGTTCAGGGGGCTGCGCTGCTGCGGAATCAGCAGGGTGCAGGGCTGATCCTGCGGGGAACAGAGGACGCCGGCAATCTGGCGACCGTTGGTGCCGTTTTTGTTGAAAGCGAAGCAGCGGACGCCCTTACCGCCGCGATTCTGCGGATCAAAGTCCATGGACAGGAGGCGCTTGCCCCAGCCCCGCTCCGAGAAGAGCACGATTTCATCTTTTTCCCCAAGCTGGGAAACAAAGACGATTTCATCCCCGACATCCACCGCCATGCCCTTGACGCCGGCGGCCACGCGGCCCTGAACGGGCACATTGTCCAGGGGGAAGCGGATGCTCATGCCATCCCGGCTAATCAGGAGCAGATCATCTCCCGTTTCCGCGAAGAGCACGCTCATCAGACGGTCGTCCTTTTTCAGATTCAGGGCGGGATACTTCCTGCTGCGCACGTCATAGTCCGTAGCCGCGGAGCGCTTGACCATGCCCTGCTTCGTGACAAAGAAGAGATCGGGCTGATCCCTGAGGTTGCCTGCCTCACAGGCAAACATCATCAGAGGCTGCTCGTTTTCCTCCAGGCCGGCGAGGACGCCGGAAAGCAGCTGGCCGCGATCCTTCGGCTTACACTCCGTCAGGCGGCCGACCGGCAGCGGATAGCAATTGCCGAGGTCCGTGAAAATATAGAGGGTCTGGGCCGTGGAAGTGTTAAGCTGCCAGCGGATGCTTTCCGGAAGGTTCTCCGCCGGGGAGGGCAGGGGAGCACGCTTCAGGGCCGCAGGGGCGATTCGCTTCAGATATCCGCCGCGGGTGTATATAACGGCGGCATCTTCCGGAACGGGAGCGCTGTCCGGCAGTTCCACGGGATCCGTGTCCGGGGTTTCCAGCGTCGTTCGCCGGGGATCCGCGAATTTTTCCCCGATTTCTTCCATTTCCTTCCGGATGACCTGAATCAGCTTCTTTTCGCTTTTCAGGATGCTCTCCAGGCGGGAAATCAGCTTCAGAACGTCCGCGTATTCCTTCCGGAGCGCCTCGATTTCCAGATTGGTGAGCCGCTGGAGGCGCATATCCAGAATGGCCTGAGCCTGGATTTCGGAAAGAGAAAAGCGCTCCATCAGGCCGATTTTCGCTTCCTTCGGGCTTTTGCTTGCACGAATCAGGGCGATGACCTCGTCCAGATTATCCAGGGCGATCATCAGGCCTTCCAGAATATGGGCCCGGGCTTTCGCCTGCTTCAGCTCATATTCCGTGCGGCGGGTGACGACGGTCTTCTGATAATCAATATAATGCCGGAGCACCTCTTTGAGACCCATCTGTACCGGCTTCCCGCCGGCGATGGCTACCATGTTGACGCCGAAGGTGATCTGCAGATCGGAATACTTATAGAGATAGGCCAGCACCCGCTGGGGATCCACATCCCGCTTCAGCTCTACGACCGCGCGCATCCCCGTGCGGTCGCTTTCGTCCCTGATATCGTAGATCCCTCCCAGAGCCGCCTTTTTCTCCTCGCTGAGCTTCAGGATTTTCTCCAGCATGGCGGATTTGTTCACCTGATAGGGAACCTCTGTGATGACCAGGAGCTTGCGCCCGGAGGCGCCGTCCTCCACATGCACCCGGGCCCGCAGGATTAGCTTTCCCCGGCCCGTCTCATACGCTTTGCGAATCTCCTCGTTGTTCAGCAGGATTCCGCCGGTCGGGAAATCCGGCCCCGGCAGGATGGCCATCAGCTCTTCCAGGGAGATGTCCGGATTCTCCATCTGAGCAACGGCAGCGCGGATGGCTTCGCCGAGATTGTGCGTCGGGATATTTGTAGCCAGCCCGACGGCGATGCCTCCGGCGCCGTTAACCAGCAGATTGGGAAAGCGGGCGGGGAGCATGTCGGGCTCCTTCAGGGTGTCGTCAAAATTCAGACGGAAGGGCACGGTATCCTTTTCCAGATCCCGCAGCATTTCCAGGGCCAGCGGGGTCATGCGGGCTTCGGTATACCGCATGGCCGCGGGGCTGTCTCCGTCGATGGAGCCGAAATTCCCGTGACCGTCCACCATGGGGCAGCGGAGCGAAAAATCCTGAGCCATGTGCACCAGAGCGCCGTAGACCGAGGAATCTCCATGGGGATGATATTTACCGAGGCAGTCGCCCACGATACGGGCGCATTTCCGATGGGGCTTGTCCGGCGTGGTGCCCAGCTCAGTCATCGTATAGAGGATACGCCGCTGAACCGGCTTCAGGCCGTCTTCCACCCGGGGAAGGGCACGCTCCAGAA
>CADBLV010000112.1 GCA_902795555.1 uncultured Eubacteriales bacterium
CGGAACCTTCACGCCTTCGGAAAACGTGAATGTGGACAGCTGGTATGCGGATGCCGACAGGGAGATCGCGGTTTTCGAAGCCAAGGTGCGTCCCGCGGAGAAAACCAACAAGGACGTTCCCTTCAACTATCCGATCGCGACTGTCACAGACGTGGAAGGCGGCGGCAATGCCCCGGATCGTCAGGACTGGGTGCTGGGCGTGCGTCCGGAATTCATTCGGATCTGTGATGACGGACCTGTGGAAGGAGAGATCTTCTCCGCCATGCCCACCGGTATGGAAACCACCGTCCGGATCAAAGTGGGCAATTATCTGCTGACCGGCGTGGTCTTCGGAGGCGTCCTGTACAAAATCGGTCAGAAGATCCGCCTGAAGTTCGCCGGCGAAGGCACGACCCTGTTTTCCCGGGTCAACGGCCGACTGGTGGCCTGCGGTACACTGAAGATCGGATAAAATCCGCTCAGCCCTTATTTTGTAGACCCCTTCCCTTTTTCCTACATTCTGTGGTATAATGGACTGTCTGGCAACAGACAGTCTTTTGATTGCCCAAATGTGAAGGAGAAATTTCATGGCATCGCAATCCTATAACGCCGGGAATATCCAGGTGCTGGAAGGGCTGGAGGCAGTCCGGATGCGTCCCGGCATGTATATCGGAACCACCAGCGCCCGCGGGCTGCATCATCTGCTCTGGGAGATCGTTGACAACGCGATCGACGAGGCCTCCAACGGCTTCGCCACAGAGGTCTCGGTCACCCTGCATAAGGACGGTTCCGCCAGCGTATATGATAACGGCCGCGGCATGCCCGTGGATACCCATCCCACCATGGGGATCCCCGGGGTCGAAGTGATCTTCACCGTGCTGCACGCCGGAGGAAAGTTCAACAATGAAAACTACGACTATTCCGGCGGTCTGCACGGGGTTGGCGCCAGCGTGGTCAACGCCCTGAGCAAAGAGCTCTCCGTGGATGTATTTCTCAACTGGACGCATTACCGGATGACCTTCACCTCACAGCTCAATCCGAAAACCGGCAAAGTGGAAGCCGGGAAACCCACAGGGCCCCTGCAGGTGCTGGGTAACACGAGAAAAAAAGGGACTCTGGTCCGTTTTCTGCCGGATGAAGCGATCTTTGAGGATGTGCGTTTCAATGGAGAAACGGTTTCCCGCCGCCTGCAGGAGCTGGCTTATCTGAACAAAGGCGTGAAAATCACCTTTTCAGACGAGCGGGTTTCCGGCGAAGGGCGTACAAAGGAATTCTGCTACGACGGCGGACTCTCCGATTACGTGCGGTATCTGAACGCGGGCAAGACGCCGCTCCAGGAGGACATCATCTGCCTGGAGGGCCGCCGGGACACGATCATCTGCCGGGCGGCCATCCAGTATACCGACGGATATACCGAAAGCCTCTTCTCCTATGTCAACAATATCAACACGCCGGAGGGCGGAAGTCACGAGACGGGTTTCAAAGCCGCCTTCACCAAATGCCTCAACGACTATGCCCGCCGGGTGGGTCTGCTGAAGGAAAAGGACAATAACCTCTCCGGAGAGGATTTCCGGGAGGGGCTCACCTGCGTGCTGACCACCATGGTGAAAAACCCCCAGTTCGAAGGCCAGACGAAAGGCCGTCTGGGGAACAGCGAAGTTCGTCCCGCGGTCGAGGCGATCATCGCCCAGCAGATGACGGACTGGCTGGACAATCTGAAAAACCAGGATACCGCCTCCGCCATCGTCGCAAAGGCCATTAAGGCCGCCCAGGCCCGCGAGGCGGCGCGGAAAACCCGGGACAACATCCGCAAAGCCAGCGCCCTGGAGGCCGCGCCTCTGGTGGGCAAGCTCTCCAGCTGCACCGGGAAAAAGTGGGAGGATAATGAGCTGTTCATCGTGGAAGGCGATTCCGCCGGCGGCAGCGCCAAGCAGGGGCGCGACCGGCGATTCCAGGCGATCCTTCCCCTGCGGGGCAAGCCTCTGAACGTCGAGAAAAAGCATCTGGATCAGGTGCTGAGCAACGAGGAGTTCCGTTCGCTGATCACTGCCCTCGGCACGGGGATTGACGAAAACTTCTCCCTGGCCAATCTGAAATACGGCAAGGTGATCATCCTTTCCGATGCGGATCAGGACGGTGCGCATATCCGCGCCATCCTGCTCACCTTCTTCTTCCGCTATATGAAGGATCTGATCACCAATGGGCACGTCTACATCGGCATGCCCCCTCTTTACAAGGTGCAGAAAGGCCAGCATGTCATCTATGCCTATGACGACAAGGAGCTGGGAAAGGCCACCCGGTCCGCCGGAAAGGGATACACGCTCCAGCGATACAAAGGACTTGGAGAAATGAACCCTGAACAGCTCTGGGAAACGACAATGGATCCCTCCCAGCGAAAGCTGATGCGGGTGTCCATCGAGGACGCGGCCCTTGTGGACCGGCTCACGACGGTGCTCATGGGCGATAAGGTGGAGCCTCGCCGGGATTATATCACCGAGCACGCGGACTTCAACCGGCCGGACGATTTCGAGCTGCCGGAAAAGCCACAGGAAGGAGGTCTGTAAGCGATGGCGAAGCGCAGGGAAACGGAGAAGCCCATCGTGAAAGACGATTCCTCCCGGATCATTGATGTCAATATGGAGGACGTCATGCACAACAGCATGATGCCCTACGCCGAGCATGTTATCCTCGAGCGCGCCC
>CADBLV010000113.1 GCA_902795555.1 uncultured Eubacteriales bacterium
GAGAAAGCAGAAAGTTTACGGAGCAGACCGCTGAGGGTGATATCCGACAGGACAAACCCGATCGTCTCGCCCGCTTCGTTTTTCATCGGCACGCCCGATGTGCAGATCCACCCGTATTTCTCCATTTTACTGATGTCATACAGCATTCCTTCCCCGTTCCAGCCAAGGAATTTGTTTATTTCGCCGGTTTCAATTTTCTCCCAGTATCCTGGCAGGGCAACGTCTTCCTCCGACGGGTCCGCCATATAGACCAGCGCACCGGTTTCCCTGTCATACATTGCAAGGTAGATATCATATACATCGCTGGATTCCAGGAAATATCCAAGCGTGGTCCGGATGCTCTGATAATCTTCCCGCTTTGTTATGTCGGCGAAACGCGCTTCATATGCTTCCGAATCAACTTCGGCCCGTTCCGCCTCCGTCATTGCCCTGTATCGCCCCATGACTTCATGGTAGAGCAGCTCCACGTTTCCCAGGGACTGCAGCACCCGGGAAGCGCTGCGGGAAAGGTTGTACGATGTCGCGATATACTGGTTTGCCACGGCAAACGAATAAAGCGCAAGAACAATAAACTGCAGGATCAGACCCAGCGCAATGGTGCCCGTCAGGAACATCCGAAAGACCTTGGTGGACAGGGAGCGATGAGTATTGTGCATCGAAACATCTGCCATTTTGTGTATCCCGATTCCTTTCTTTTCCCGCTGTTGCCCGCTCAGGAGGGGCGGAACGGTCGATTTGCCGTGTCGATGAACATCCGGAGGACTAATCTTCTACCTCCAGGACCGAACCAAAGCCGGTCATTTCAAGGATCTCTTCGATCAGGCTGTTCACCCCCACCAGTTTCACGCCGTGCTGCTTATGCATAATCAGCAGAACCCGCAGCCCCGCGGAAGAAATATAGTCCAGTGCATGGCAGTCGACCCGTACCTTTTGGATCCCGCCGGCTGCTTCCCGCTTTTCATACACTTCCAGCAGCTGCGGCGCCGTGAGTGAATCCAGACGGCCCGTTACCAGCAGTTCAAGCACATCCCCGGCCAGTTTATCGTCAATCGAGAAGCTGTCCCCTGTCTGTGCCCTGTCCCCGGCAGCTCCGGCGGAAACAACCTTCCAGAAAGCGATGTTCTCCGTCGCCTTCAGCACGGCTTTTCCCTGATCCGGGCTCAGCTGTGAAAAAGCCTGCGTTTCCGCAATTCCGTCAGCAATCCGGATCCGTTCCGCTTTCAGGCCATGATCCGAAAGAATGGCCTGTACCTTTGGGATATCTTCCGCCTCATGCCCGATGCGAACCAGCAACGCGTTGTGCAGATTGCTCACATCCGCTTTTTCCTGCAGGAGACGACGCGTTTCCTCTTCGGCGCCGGCGGACCCGATCGCTTTCCGGATTCGATCATGCTCCGGTTTGATTTCCGGATCTGCCGTGATCCAGCAGCCGCCGTGGGTGTCCAGCAGCTTTTTGATATTGTCCAGGAAAGGATGAATTTCCGCGTCTGAGAAATACATCAGCAGGCCTTCCGTATTGATGCAGAGTTTCCCTTTTACATCCCGGAGCGCTATTTCCATCGACTGGTAGTTCGTCGCGTCCACAGCGTAAAAGTGAACCCGTTCCCATTTTTTTTCGTCCAGCAGCGAAGGGATGATGCTGCTTACATCCGAAATCACGGCCGGCAGATCCATGCCGATATACTCTTTGCCGTCCTCCGCGGTTTCGATGGCCCTGGGCGTATATCCGCAGGGCAGGTCGACGATGACGGGAAAACCGGATTCCCGGGCCAGCTTTCCCATCATCTGATAACGTGTTTCCAGAACAATCCGGAAGGTCAGCTCTTCTTCCGGCCCCATGCTGAAGGATTTGCTTTTCTGCGTGTCCGCTGTCAGGCCCATTTTCTCCATGATCGCAGCGGCATGGGGATTGCCGTTCCGCGCCATCTGAAACAGCGTCGTTTTCGCCGTGTTGAAAACCGGATTTGTTTTCTCCAAAAGGGTCTGGTCTTTCTTTTCCGTTCCCGTCATTGTTGTTCTTTGCCTCCTACAATATCTTTTTTCTTGGGAATTTCCAGGGCCCCATGGGCGATTTCCGCCCAGCTGTACTGGGCCATGTACTCGCCCCGGTAGGCATTGATGGCCCAGGGCTTGCCCTGCTTCCAATCATAATAGTCGCAGTCCACCTGTTCGGCCCGGATGCCCCGCCACTTCCAGGAGTTGATCAGAACATCCTCACAGCCCGCCGCCGTGAAGGTGTCGGTCAGATCTTTCCGCAGCGTTCGGAGATAGGAGGAGTTCACATTTTCATCCCAAAGCGCTGCGGCGACCTCACTACCGGTACACAGGGTTTCCCGATCTACCAGGTATGCCAGATATTCCTTCGTTTTCTCCCGACGGAAGATGACCGGATGGCCGTCGATGTACACTTCAAAATTCCCGAAGCACTGGATACGCACCCGATGCGGGGTGGGCCTGACAGGGTGACGCAGATTCTCCAGTTCAACGCGCACGTCTTCCGCCGTGATCGGTTTTTTCAGATATCCGCTGGCGTGAAGGGTCAAGGCGTCGCGCATATAGTCGTCATATCCCGTCGCGAAGATCACATTCAGCCGGGGACAGCGGAGCTTCAGAGCCTTTGCCAGCTCAACGCCGTCAATGCCAGGCATGTTCGCATCGGAAAACAATACGTCCGGCGTTTCTCCGCTCTCCACAGCCGCGATGACACCGGAAGGATGTTCAAACGCCCGGATCTCGGCATCAGGAGCGGCTTCGGCAATCGCACGGCAAAGCACCCGCAGGGCTTTGGGTTCATCGTCGATGGCAAAAATTTTCACGGTGCGGACGCCTCCTTCGGAATGGAGATGGTTACGCGGGTTCCTTTCCCCGGCGCGGACGCGATGTGCAGCGATCCTCCGCACATCTGCGCGAGCCGCTCCCGCACATTCTTAAGACCGATGTGGGAGCGCTCCTGGTCCTGCGGCAGCTTTTCCGGATCAAAGCCGGGGCCTGTGTCGGTGACGGTGATTTCATAATGATCGGGGCATTCCCTTGCGGCGACAGCCACCTCGCCCCTGCCGTCGATGTTGCCGCGTACTCCGTGACGCACAGCGTTTTCCGCGATCGGTTCCAGCGTCAGGGGAGGGAGCGAAAAATCTTTGCACTGAATGTCATACCGCACCGTCAGCTTATCCTCGAAACGCATCTGCTCCAGCGTCAGGTATTCCTTTGTATGTTCCAGTTCCTCCATGAAGGGAATGGGTGCGTCGGTCTGCAGGGCGTCCATATTGCCGCGCAGATATTTTGCAAACTGGATGGTGGCGTTTTCCGCCTGCTCCGGGTTTGTGCGGCACAGATCCTGAATGACCGTCAGCGCGTTGTAGAGGAAATGGGGACGGATCTGCGTGAGCATGATCTGCATCCGCTGCTCCGCCTTAAGCGCATTCTCATGTTCCCGCACGAATTTCAGGTGCAGCCAGATATAGGAGAACAGGCTGCAGCTGACGATGGAGATGGTCAGATAGCCCAGGCCGTCTTTCGTTGCGTCGATTTTGGAATCCAGCGCTACAGCCCCGATTATGAACAGCACGCTCAGAATGGGGATCAGCGTCATCGGGCTACGTGTGCGTTTCGCTTCCCGGAAGATGAGATACAGCAGGTAAGCGAGCATGATGCCGCTGACGATATGGCTGGTGTATCCCAGCGGGCCGCGGACAAAATAATTGTCCTTCCTGAATGAAAAAACCACCGGCGAAAAAAGCGCTGTCAGGTGAACGGCAGTATTCACCAGGGACAGTCCCCAGAACAGCTTATAGCTTTTGTCCGGCTCAATCATATAGAAAAACAGCAGCACCACGACAGGACGGGCCGAATATCCGTAAATGGACTGGATCGTTCTGATCAGCAGCGGGAGGCTGTGCGTATTCAGATAGGCGGAAGCCAGATCCTGACCGATCAGACTTAATTCCAGCGCAATAATGGCGAACATGATCCGCCTTTGCTTTTTCAGGATATACGGATCAAACAGCACAGTCAGGAACAGCAGCAGGATTTGCAGGAGATTCGGCAGCAGCGCGCGGTTGGCTAAATAGGACACAGGGGAAGCTTCAATGGCTTCCTGCAGTGTGATATATCCAGGCGTAAACATATCCGGCCTCCAGTGATCCGATCGACGCCCAACACGCCGAAAGAAGTGGACTGCTTTTATTTTACAACATGAATCAACAGGATACAAGACGGACAAAAATCTACATTTTTCCTTTTTTGGATGCTTTTTGTTACGCTTTTGCAACGGTTTGCCTGTTATAATCATTGCTATCTATGAAGTTTCGGAATGACCGTGCGGCAGATTCCTCAGTAACCGACACGGCGGAGTACCTGTTTCGCTGATTCCGAAGGAGCTGCGGCGAAAAGAAGAAAGGAAAGAGAACGGTGAGCGGACGGATCGGACAGGACAGAATACGAACCACGGACAAGGCTTTTTGACGGATACCATTGACAATTTCAGCATTAAGGCGTATATGATTATTAACACCGGTGAGTCCGGACAAGGAAAGAGATGTAACTGTTCAGGCAGGCAAGGGGGATCCCCTGACCGAAACCCGGAAAAAGGAGGATGGAAATGAACTGGGAAACGATTAAGAACTTCTTTACGACCGCGGGGGTGGACCTCCTGCGCGGTCTCATCATCCTGGTAGTCGGCTTCTTCCTGGTTCGCTGGATCGTCAAGCTCATCGAGCGCAATGAGCACAGAATGAAGATGGAGCCCACGCTGCGGGGCTTCATCAAAAACCTGATCCGGGTTCTTCTGTATCTCCTTGTGGTCCTGACCGCTGTGAATACCATGGGCGTTCCTATGACCTCGATCATTACGCTGGTCGGTTCCGCGGGCGTCGCGGTCAGCCTGGCCCTGCAGGGCGTGCTGGGCAATCTGGTCGGCGGATTCATCCTGCTGCTCTTTAAGCCGATCCGCACGGGAGAGTATGTCAAAATCGGGGATAATGAGGGGACGGTGAAAAACATCGGCACCTTCTATACGGAGATCACCACCTTTGACAACCGGCATGTCAACCTGCCCAACGGCACCCTGACCAACACACCGATCGTCAACTTTACCCGGGAGGGGACCCGGCGGCTGGATCTGGTTTTTACCACCGGATACGAGCACAGCATGGATCAGGTGTTTGAGATTCTCCGGAAGGTGGTTTCCGGGGAAACGGAACTGCTGGAGACTCCGGCGCCGAGCGTGAACCTGACCAAATGTGCCGCCAACGGGCTGGAGTTCTCGGTCCGCGTCTGGGTCAAAACGGAAAACTACTGGCCTGTGAATTTCAGACTGCTGGAAGGCTGCCGGCGCGCCCTGGATGAAGCGGGAATCCCTGTCCCCTATCAGCAGGTGGACGTTCATATGAAACAAAGCATCCCAGAACGAACCTGATTGTCATCCGGCCATCAGGCGAATGACGGCCTGCATGTTGTATTTTGAGGAGGCATATTTTGTTCGCGATCCGCAAAGCGGGAGCGAGTACAAAATAGCCAACCGAACAAAATGACAAATGTGAACCGGCAGTTCACAAAGGAGGCAAACGATTATGGCAGGAAAACGCGTCAAGCTCCATGAACAGGGAGTGCACAACGACATTAAGTACAGCGGACCGCTGTCCTTCCAGTCCTTCCAGATTCTGGGCTGGTCGTGTATTGTCATCACGGTGGTGATGACGCTGATGAAGGTCGCCATGAAGGTGAATCCGAATGATACGCAGCGGTTCGCGACCATTAACGATATCATCAGCTACATTGCCGAACTGTCCCTGCCGTTCCTGCTGATGGCGAACTTTGCGCGGATCCTGAACAATACCGACGGATTCAAAAAGCAGCTGCTCCGGAACGGCGGCGCCATGGTCGGGATCTTCGTAGCCTTCATGATCTTCTTCAACCGATATATTGTCGGCACCGTGGGGCTGCTCCTGAAAGATCCGAAAGAAGCGTATCCCCTGGTGATGACATCCTTCTACGGCGTCAACCCGAGAGGTTTCTTCGCCTTCAACATTCTCATCGACCTGTTCCTGTGCACGCTGGTCATGTACTTCATGAACGCCCGGCCGACAAAGGTCTTTACCGGGAAAAAGATCTTTATTTTCCGTGCCTTCACCATTCTTCCGATTGCCTATGAGGTGGCCAGCATCATCCTCAAGGGCGAATCCGCCGCCGGAAACATTCTGCTTCCCTCCTGGGTATTCCCGCTTCTGACGGTGAAACCGCCGATGACGTTCCTGGTGTTCGTGTTCCTGGCGGTTCATATCAAGACGCGCGAGCTGCGTTACTGCCGGCACGGCAAGACGCATGAAGAGTATCAGGAATTCCTGAAAACAAACCGGAACGCCTGGCATTTCTCCGTGTATTCCGCCATCGTCCTGTTCATTGCCGGCGTGATCGATATCGCCATCGCCATCTTCCTGCTGGCCGGACAGGCCGGCGGATCAGCCGAAGCGCTGGACGCGATGTTTGCAACTGAAAAGGCGTTTAATAACACGATCGCGACCTCCATCGGCTTCGGGAAATCTTCATGCCTGGTCTTCTTTGCGCCGATCGTTCTGCTGTTTAACTACACCAAGATCCCGAAGAACAAGATTGTGGGCGTGCTGATCCCCGTGGTCGGCATTGCGCTGATCGCCCTCATCGGCGTACAGGGTATTTATCAGCTGGTTTCCATCGCGCCGATTAAGCAGCTGGATGGGAAGCAACTGGGCGAAGTGCTGACGATGTTCTTCAGCATGATGTCAGCAAACTGATTCCGGGCACAATCTATATCATGAATAAAGCGAGGATCAGCCGATGAAAACGGCAACGAAAAAGAAGATTAAGACCAGAGGCGCCAGCGCTGCAACCGTTGTGGAGATGATTTTAACCCTGCTGATGATCCCCCTGGGACTAGCCGCCGCCATGGGACTTGACGGGACGGAAAAAAATCTCATGGAGTTGCTGGCGTTTCTGATGCTGGCGGAGTTTGGGCTGCTTTCCGTGACCACTTTCCTTCGGGCAATCGCCCGCAAGTACAGGAATCCGAGCCCGGAGCAGAGAAAAATAGACTTCATCTTTTCGGGATTATTCCTGGCAAGCGCGGTGGCCATTTTTATCCAGCCGACTTTGCCGGTCATGGCGATCGCCGGGTGCGTTTTCATGTTTTCGCTGATTCCGAGCCGGGTGATTTCTATCCTGCGGAACCGCAAATGGGTGAACATTGCGCTGAACGTCGCCTTTATCCTGCTGGTCCTCTTTTCCATGTGGGAAATATGGGTCGATGAAGAATCACTGGCCATGTTTGTGGTCGTTGTGATGCTGAGCATTGCACTCAGGAGCCTGATACGGATCATGTCGGTGGTCTTTGTCCGACTTCGGCTGGACCTGCTGAAGAATATTGTGCAGCAAACCTATGCCGCGGAAATCATCTTAGGCCTGGTGCTCCTGATTGCCTCCTTCTCCTTTGTGCTGATGTATACAGACACGGCGGCTTTTAACGGAACATACACCAATGCTCTGTGGTACTGCTTTGCCGTAGTGACCACGATCGGCTTCGGCGATATGACAGCTACGTCGATGATCGGCCGGATCCTGACCGTCGTGCTGGGTGTATACGGGATCATCGTGGTTGCGTTGATTACATCGATCATCGTGAACTTCTACGGTGAAATGAAAAAGACCCGCGCCGTCGATGCGGAAGCTTTGCCTGAAGCGGAGACGGAAACAGCAGAGGATCCCGGCCCGGAAACAGAGAACAATCCGGTCGCATAACAGACAGGACACAGATATGCTTTCATCCCATTCAGGGTGTGTTTCGATTCAGAAACACACCCTGGTTCGGCTTTGAAGGGGAAAATTGATACAAGGTTTATCATGAACGGGGAGGGAACAGGATCATGAAAACAGCATGGAAAGACGGATTTTTGATTCGTGTATCGGTGGACCGCGGCGAAGCTGTGATTTCAGCCAACCGTGAGGGACTGCTTTCGCTGGCAGCCCAAATGATCGCGCTGGCGGAAGAACGGCCGGGAAGCCATATTCATTATGACGAAACCAATTCACTGGAAGAAGGTTCAGCGGAACTGATTATTGTGAAAGAACAGGAGGGACAGGCATGCCTGTGATTGCGGCGTATATGGTTCCCCATCCCCCGATGATCGTGCCGGAGATCGGACGCGGCAGCGAACGGCAGATTGAAGCCACTACGGCGGCGTACCGGCGCGTGGCGGAGGAAATTGCGGCGCTGAAACCGGAGACGATCATCCTTTCCAGTCCGCATGCCACGATGTACGCGGATTATTTCCATATCTCCCCGGGGGACGGGGCAAGCGGGTCCTTTGCGCAGTTCCGCGCGCCTTCGGTACGGTTCAGGGAGCGATATGATACGGAACTGGTCAGAACCATCGAACAGATTGCAACATCGGAGGACTTTCCCGCGGGGACCCGGGGACAGCGGGAGCCGGCGCTGGATCACGGAACCATGGTGCCGCTCTTCTTTATCCGGCAAACGCTTCAGGATTTCAGCCTGGTGCGGATCGGGCTGTCCGGGTTGCCGCTTGAAGATCATTACCGGCTGGGGCAGATCGTCCGGCAGGCCGTGGAGGAGACAGGCCGCAGGGCAGTGTGGGTTGCCAGCGGCGATCTTTCCCATAAGCTGCAGACCTACGGTCCTTACGGGTTCGCGCCGGAGGGTCCGGAATATGACAGGCGGATCATGGATGTGTGCGGTCGGGCGGCCTTCGGAGAACTGTTTGATTTTGACGAAACCTTCTGCGAGAAGGCGGCGGAATGCGGCCATCGCTCCTTCGTCATGATGGCGGGCGCGCTGGACGGCCTTTCGGTGGCGGCGGAGGTGTTTTCCCACGAGGATGTGACCGGCGTGGGCTACGGCATCTGCGCGTTTCGTCCGGGGAAGCCGGACCGGCGCCGACACTTCCTGGATCTCCGGCTGGCTGCCGAAGAGAAACGTCTTTCGGAGCAACGGGCGTCGTGTGATCCGTGGGTGCGGCTGGCCCGGGAAAGCGTTGAAAACTATGTGAGAAACCGCCGGGTTATGGAGATCCCGGAAGGCCTTCCGGAGGAGCTGCTTTGCCGGCGGGCGGGGGCTTTTGTGTCCATTCACGAAAGGGGACAGCTGCGGGGCTGTATCGGAACGATCGCCCCAACCCGGGAAAGCCTGGCCCGGGAGATCATCGAAAACGCGGTCAGCGCCTGTTCACGGGATCCCCGGTTTGACCCGATCCGCCCGGATGAGCTGAAATGGCTGGAGATCAACGTGGACGTGCTGGGTGAGCCCGAGGAAATCGCATCCGAGGATCAGCTGGATGTGAAAAGATACGGCGTTATCGTCAGCAGGGGACATCGCCGGGGGCTGCTGCTGCCCGATCTGGACGGCGTGGATACAGTGGAACAGCAGGTGGCGATCGCCCGGAAAAAAGCGGGGATCGGCCCGACTGAAAAAGTCACGCTGCAGCGGTTTGAAGTGGTGCGGCATACTTAGGGCGGGTGAAATGCATCTGCCGGACGCGCGACGGAATCGATCGGATCGGAATATGTGTGAGACATGTTTTGCCCACGAGCGCGAAGCGGAGTGGCAGCAAAATAGTCATCCGGCACGAAGTGGCGAAGGTGATCTGGCGATCACGGAGGAGGAGTGTGCAGGCAATGGCCCGATGCGACGTGTGCTTTCGGGGCTGTGAGATTCCGGAGGGCGGCAGGGGATTCTGCGGCGCGCGAATCTGCAGGCTGGGGGAGATCAGACCCGGGAATTACGGACAGATTACCGGCTTTGCGCTGGATCCGATCGAGAAAAAACCGCTTCGCCGTTTCTGTCCCGGCAGCATGATCCTGTCGGTGGGAAGCTATGGATGCAATCTGCGGTGCCCTTTCTGCCAGAATCATGAAATCTCCTGGTCGAAGGAGGCGATGGGGCTTTCCGATCAGGCGGAGAGGATCACCCCGGAGGAACTGGTGCGGATTGCGCTGGGAACCCGAAACCGGGGCAATATTGGCATCGCCTATACGTACAACGAGCCGCTGGTTGGGTGGGAGTTTGTCCGGGACACCGCCGGGCTGGCGCATCGGGCGGGCCTGAAGAACGTGCTAGTCACAAACGGCACGGCGAACCTTCCTGTGCTGGAAGCGATTGGGTCGTACATGGACGCGATGAACATCGATCTGAAAGGCTTTACGGAGGATTATTATACCCGCGTGCTGGGCGGCGATCTGGAAACGGTGAAAGCGTTCATCGGGGAAGCGGTGAAGAGGACGCATGTGGAACTGACCACACTGATTGTTCCCTGCGAGAATGACACGCCGGAAGAGATGCGGCGGATGACCGCCTGGATTGCCGGCCTGACAGACGCGGCAGGACGGGAGATCGGCCCGGACATTCCGCTGCATATCTCCCGCTTTTTCCCCCGCTTCCATATGACGGACCGCCGGGCTACGGACGTTCGCCGGGTTTATAACCTGGCGGAGATTGCCCGTGAAAAGCTGACGTATGTGTACACCGGGAACTGCTGATCGGACTTCGCCCGGTCGGAATCGGGGAATGCTTCTCCTCATAACGCCCCTAAATAAATTTTACTAAAAAACGATTTAAGTAAAATTTATTTACGTAAACATTGACTGCCGTTTTTTTCCATGGTACCTGCGTGTCGGGTGGTGATCTGGAAATGGTGAAAGCGTTCATCGCGGAAGCGGTGAAGAGGACGCATGTGGAACTGACCACGCTGATTGTTCCCGGCGAGAATGACACACCGGAGGAAATGCGGCGGATGAACGCGTGCTTTGCACGCTTATATCGCGAAAAATGGATTTTTTCAAGGAATAATCGAATTGCACGAGGATTTTTATCGATATTTTTCCTTGCTGATCGGGATTTTTCCATGGAATAATGATTGACAAAACCATCAAAGCGTTTTATGATACAAAGGCGACGCAAGGTGCAGAACAAGGCGCGATATGGAGGGATATGCCATGCTGAAACGAAAAGTGATATCCTTTCTGAAGGAGTGGAAAAACAGGCCGAACCGAAAACCGCTGCTGATTGAAGGCCC
>CADBLV010000114.1 GCA_902795555.1 uncultured Eubacteriales bacterium
AGCAAACCTTTCACTTCAGCTTATGAAAATTTCTTCAATTTTCTACTCTCAGGGACTTGACTTTTAATAGTTAGTCTTTTCGTTCCGTATAAAACCATCATCATCTTTTCCGCCTGTCGTGGTTTATGTAATACTTGCTTTTTTCCTCATACATCCGCCAGTCGCTCAGCCGGATCATCTCGTCCACGGAATCATGCGATTCCTGCCGCGTGGCGACGCCGACGGATACGGAAAGGCCGACCCTGTATACTTCATCGAGAAAGGCGATCAGCACCTGGCTGATCTCTGTGTCATTGCAGTGGTTATAGAGGATGGTAAACTCATCCCCGCCGATCCGGTAGGCAGTCGACTTCCGGTTCATATTGTCGTGCAACGCCTTGCCGATCATCCGCAGGGCGCGGTCGCCGGCTTCATGCCCCAGTTCATCGTTGATCTTCTTGAGGCCGTTCATATCCACCATCGCGACAGCGGATATGGAGCCCTTCATCTTCCGGCAGTCCTCATAGAAAGTCATTCTGTTCCACAGCCCGGTCAACGGGTCGTGATCCATGTCCTGAGCCCGGAGAAAAAGGTAGAAGGTCAGGCTGCTGATCAGGATCGCGGAAACAACGGTCACGCCTCCGATCAGGATATCTATCACGGTTGCTCCGATGCATCCGAACGCGCAGAGATAGATCACAAAGATATCCCCGGCGCGGCGGTCCCGGAACCGCCGGTGAACCATGAACAGCGTCAGGATCAGATACAGGATGCAGATATAGAACATCACGCCGCCCAGCGGCCCACGGTGAAAAGCGTAGTTTTCATCGAAGGAAAAGGTCAGCGGGCTGTACAGCGCGGTGCTGTACAGCAACATGTTCAGCACAATCGGGATCCACAGATACCAGCGCGGTTTGCCGGTCGGCCATACGACGAGCAGAAACCCCAGCACGGCCGCGGGGCGCAGGGAATAGCCGATGATCGACGTAAACAGCCGCAGCTCCCTTCTGGAGGGATCCATCTGCGCGAAGTTTTCCAGCACGTCCTGGATGATCAGCAGAAAACAAACAAGAATGGTGACCCAAAAGCTTCCCGGGTGCACGCGCTCAGACTGTATATTCCTGTTCAGCAACAGCCAGGACAGGATCAGAATCAACATGACCGCGAGATAGTGCTCCCCGTGGATCAGGCTTTCAATTTCCGTTACCATGAATCAATGCCTCATTTCCTGATTCGCTCTTTTTACAAAGAGCCAATAATATTATACTCAGGAAACGTTCACCAGCGTGACTTTGCGGAAAACAGCGTTGATCATGCGCGCGGACAAACTTCTCCGCACGGCAGCAGAATGGTTGCGCAGGTTCCTTCTCCGGGCTTGGAATCAATGATCAGCTCGCCCCCGCAGATGGTCCGGAGCCGTTCTCGAACATTGGGAATGCCCACATGCACCCGTCCGTCCTTCTTTTCGTCCTCCGGCAGGAATCCGGGCCCGTTGTCCGTGACGCTGATCTCAATCTTTTCACCTGTGTTCCTTGTGGCAATCCGGATGCTTCCCCGGCCGTCCGGGTTCCCCCGCACCCCATGCCGCACAGCGTTTTCCACCAGGGGCTGCAGCGTCAGCGTGGGGATCATGAAATCCGTGCACTGCAGATCCCACACCACCTTCAGGCTGTCTCCAAACCGGAGGCTTTCCAGCTGCAGATAGAGCCTGGTGTGTTCCAGCTCCTGATCAAAGGAAATCATCGCGTCCCGTGAAAGCACATCGATATTTTCCCGTATATAGCGGGCAAACATATTGATCGCCTGTTTCGTTTCCGGCGGGGTGTTTTCCATATGCGCAATGGCGCCCAGTGTGTTGACCACAAAATGCGGCTGGATCTGGCTGAGCATGATCTCGTTTTTCATTTTCGCGATCTTTGCTTCCTGGCTGTAATAGTATTCTGTCTGCTCCATGAGCACACCGATCAGCATCTCAAGCGCCGCAATGGAAGATCCCAGAACGATGACATAAATGCCGTAAAACAGCATCTGAATGATCATGGAAATCGCCGGGATCAGGATATAGGTGCCGAATGCCGTTCGCTGACGCCGGGTCAGTTCGTTGCGCCTGTTCCACAGAAGAATCAGATTAGCGGTCATCATCAGCACCGGCGGCACCAGCAGAATCGGATACCAGGGGCCCCGGTGATATACATTCAGCTCGTCGTAATAATAAATGGTTGTTGAAAACTGGGTATAAATCAGAAGGCCGATATAAACGGCAAAAAGGCAGACATTGATCCGGAAAACAGGGTTTCTCTGCGGTTTCTTCTCTCCGCAGGTATGCAGCAGAAAAGCCGTCAGAAGCGGAATGAGGATGGCCGAAAACGCGGATTCAAGGAACAAACCCATCTGAGTAAGCGTTTTCCATCCCGGCCCGAGGACCTCAACGGACAGCTGGCAAACCAGATCGGAAGACGCATAGGCAATGAGAATGGCAAAAAACCACAGCAGGTATCTCCTGGTTTGCTTTTCCAGAAGCCGGCCCGACAAAACCAGCACCAGCCCGAGCAGGCTGATCACCAGACCTGAAAATGTGATCGCAAGATTTACCATCCGCGCGGTCTCCTTTCCGCCTCTCCGGTCAGAGTTTGAACAACAGATTTCCGAGCGTCGGTTCCGCCCAGGAATACTGACTCATATATTCTCCGTGGAAGGCGTTGACCGCCTGAATGTCCCCTTTCAGGAAACGATAATAATCGCAATCGATCCTTTCCGTGTTCAGGCTGATTCGGTTCCTTTTGCGGATCAGAATATCGTTCAGGCCGAGAGAGGAAAATGTGTTTTTCAGGTCGTACAGCAGGCTCCGGATGCGGGTCTTGCAGGCGGCCATGTTCGTCTCCTCCTCCCACAGGACATTCGCAATGCTTTCGGATGTGCATTCGCAGTTCCGGTCAATCAGGCAGGCGAACAGCTCTTTCGACTGCTTCCGGTCAAAGACGACAATTTTCCCCTGCCAGTAGATTTCAAAGAAGCCGAAGCATTTGACCTGCAGTTTTTCGGGATCCGATTTTCTGTCCGGTTCCAGGAGATAGTCCAGTTCCTCCCGGATCTGTTTCGCGTCCACCGGTTTCAGCAGATATCCGTTGATTCTCCTTCGGTATGCTTCAACGGCATAATGGGAATAGCCGGTTACAAAAACGATCTTGGCTTCCGGCACCAGGCTTTTAACGGCGGCCGCCAGCGCCAGTCCGTCCGTGCCCGGCAGTTCAATATCCGAAAAAAACAGGTCGGGATTGATCCCATCCTCTTTGATGGCTTTGAGCACATCACGCGCGTTCATGAAATCATGGATCTGCGCGTTCGGCTCCGCTTCCGCGATCGCGTCATGCAGTTCCGCCAGCATGGCCGCTTCATCGTCAATCGCAAAAATGATCATGTCCGCATCCTCCCGTTTTCCCGCATGGTCATGTTCATTCCCGGCCCTTCTGCTTCCTTTTCAGGGGATAAACTCCTGATGATTCATTCAGACTCTGATATTATACTCATGGCCCCTGTTTCTTTCAACCTTTCGACCGCCCTAAAGTATTCGCCTTTCCATGGCCGGCGCCTGAAGATCAGCATAGCATCTCAAAAACTGAACCTTGTCAGCCTTCCCCGATTGTGATAAGATGCTTTTCAGAACAAATTGCGTTTGATGTGACTTCGTAGTGATAAACATGAAAAGTACGCAAAGAACGAGGAGGAAATCACATGCTGACGATTGGAACCAGGGCCCCGGACTTTACGCTGCAGGATCAGAATGGTCAGGAGCGATCCCTGTCAGAATTCCAGGGACAGAAGGTTGTCCTGTACTTCTATTCAAAAGACATGACTTCCGGATGCACGAAGCAGGCCTGCGGGTTTGCGGAACTGTATCCGCAGTTCACTGAAAAAGGGGCTTTCGTGATCGGCATCAGCAAGGACACGGTGGCATCCCATAAGAAATTCGAGGAGAAGTATAATCTGCCGTTCATTCTGCTTGCCGATCCGGACAAGGTAGCCATTCAGGCCTACGACGTCTGGAAAGAAAAGAATATGTACGGCAAAGCAACCATGGGCGTTGTCCGCACGACATACCTGATTGATGAAAACGGCATGATCGTTAAGGCGTTCACGAAGGTAAAGGCAGCAGAGAATCCACAGCAGATGCTGAACGAGCTGCACGATACTTGTCAGCCTCGTTGAAATTGCGTATAATAAGGATCAAAGATGTTCATAGCCCTTTCTTCTTTCGAAGGATGGACGTCGTAGATTTAATCAGGAGGAAAACCTTATGCGTTGTATGCGATGCGGGGCTGAATTAAGGCCCGATGCCAGATTCTGTGGAAATTGCGGGGAAGTTTTCGGAGGCGGAGGAAGCCAGCAGACCGGGCCTGTTCCGCAGATGGGGCAAACCGGTTCGATGAACCCCATGAGCCAAACCGGTTCCATGCCGCCTATGGGCCAAACAGGTTCCATGCCGCCCATGGGCCAAAGCGCACAGGCTCATCGACAGGCTCCTTCAAACCGTTTGCAGGCTGCTCTGTATTCTGCGGTTGATTCAGCGCGGAACTATCAGCC
>CADBLV010000115.1 GCA_902795555.1 uncultured Eubacteriales bacterium
CGATGTTTTCCGGATCGCCTTCGATCATGATGTAGGAGATCTTTCCGTCGCCGTTGATGTCGCCGTGGTTGTCCAGTTCAACAACCATTTCGCCCTGGAAGGTACCGGACTGACGGGCGTCAGCGCCGACATAGCACACCTTGGCATTGTTCAGGATTCCTTCATAGGCTTCGTCCAGAATCTTGCCGTCGGCGTCGAAGGCCAGAGGCTCACGGTTGATCAGAACCAGCGGGATGCCGGCCGCCACGATTTCGTCGATCACGGCGTCAGCGGAGGAAGTCTGAACCAGGTTCAGAATAATCACGTCCATGCCCTGGGTGATGAAGTTACGGATCTGGTTGGTCTGCTCGGCCATGTCGTTCTTGCCGTCAGCCATGGTGATGTCATACTTCACTTCGTCGGTTTCCAGGCTCTTGAAGTAATTCTCGATCTCGTTCCGATAGAGGGTCATGAAGTTGTCGGTGTACTGATAGATCGACACGCCGACTTTGTACGTCTTCGCGTCCGCGGAAGCGAAGCTCATGCATCCGAGAACCAGGATGGTCGCCAACAGGATTGCCAGTGTTTTCTTCATATAGGTACCTCTCCTTTAAAAAATATTTTTCCATGCGGCGAAGCCGCATTGAAACCATGATTGCTCTTGCTGGAAACATCTTACCACGTTCAGCGGAACTTGTCTACTCAAAAATGAACAAAAATGAAAAAAATTTTGCAAAAAGGCGAATCGTTTTGTTTTTTATTCCGCCCCTCTCCGTTCGCCGGATGAGATGGGATTCGGACATCTTCCAAAGGCTTAGTTCAAAGAGCAGGCAGACAGGATTCGCTCAAAAAGCAGAAACGTTTCTTCTCTTCTGACATCCGATCGGCAGTGTGGCTGCGGCTCCGGATTTTTGATCTGCAGCCGCTCCCGCGGATACGTCTTCCTGCTGCAACATCATCCTACCGGCGCATCTTCTTCCGTTCTTTTTTGCACTGGTACATAATCTGATCCGCTTCCTGAATGCAGCTTTCCAGGTCTCTTTTTTCATCGGCCCTGGTAACAACGCATCCGATACTCATGCCCAGGGCCGCGGACTGATCCGGTCCGCACCGAAGCTTCCGCAGCCGCTCCTCAATGCCCTTCTTCAGGTCTTTTTCATGGATGCTGGCAATCACCAGGAACTCATCCCCGCCGTAACGCATCAGAAAATCCCGTTCTCCGCAGGCTTCCTGCAGCGTCTCCGCGCATTTGCGAATGGCGTCGTCCCCTGCTTCATGTCCCCATTTGTCGTTAATGACCTTCAGATCGTCCATGTCGATGAAAAGGATCTGAGCACCGCCTTCTTCATCCAGGAAACGGCGGTAAATCTCCTCCGCGTACCGTTCATAGCCAAACCGGTTGAACAGATGGGTCAGTCCGTCATGGACATACAGTTCATCCAGCACGTCGTTCAGTTGGCGCAGCAGCATTTTCTTTCGGACATTATCAATCGCGATTTCCACGAAATTCATAATGCTCTCGTGCAGATTCAGCTTCGCGGCCATGCTGATGCTGTTCATCGCCACATACCCGATGGAATAGGTGGTATACAGCAGCGGATAGAACACCAGGAAGCGTTCCCGCTCAATCAGCTTCGCGGGCAGCAGCTCAGCCGTGGGAAAGCGATCTCCCCGGAAGCGCCGGTTTCCGCTCTTCACGCTGACGCCGCAGGCCCCCATCACCATGGCGGAACCGAAACTTTTCGAATCCTCCGTCCATTCGTTCCGGTCATAGCTGTCATAATAATAATCATTCATGCACAAATAAAAACTGTCGCATCCGAAAATCTTCCGGTTGTGTTCCACCGCGTTCATCACTTCCTGCAGATCCGGCGCGCTGAACAGTTCCTCCGCCATCTGATCCTGCATCATATAGAAGCGCTTCAGCTGCTGTGTCTGGTGATAATACTGGTTTCTGGTCAATCCGGGATCGATTTCTTCGCGGCATCCGCAGGATTCAGAAAGGATGATCTCGTGCTGAAAGATCACTTCCTCCCGCTTTTCTTTCCCGCGAATCTTATCCATCAGGATCTGCATGGCAAAATAATCCAGCTTCTCACTGTCCACGGAAATCGTGCTCAGTCGCGGGCTGGACAGTTTCGCACTCGTGATATTGTCGAATCCGCAAACCTTGATATCCTCCGGGATCCGATATCCGGCCTCAATCAGCGTCTCCATCAGGCCCAGCGCAATCTCGTCGTTGGCGCACACCCAGGCATCCGGCAGCGGCTTTCCGCTTCGCAGCCATTCTTTGCCGTACCTCATCCCGTCCTGAGTCCGCCATGTCCCCTGCATCACGGTAATATTTTCCGCCGGAATATCATGATCGTCGCAGGCCTGTAAAAAACCGGCTTTGCGCAATTCCCCTTCATCGCATCCGTTTCCGAGAATCCCTGTGATATACGCCAGTTTTCGACATCCGTGGTCTCGGATCAGGCATTCCGTGATGTCATACTGAGCCTGGCGATCGTCCGTCTTAACGACGGTGCAGTTCCCCACGGGACATCCGATGCTGACAGCAGGAATCCCGGTCTCGTTGATCTTCTGTGCCAGTTCCTTTCGGGCCGGTTCGAAGATAATCTGATTCCCCTGCACCAGTACGCCGTCATAACGGCTCAGATCCGCCAGTCGGAAGATGGTATACTCGCTCCGGTTCCGGGGCGTGTCCATGTCTTTGCCGAAGCAGTCGAAAATATGAACGCTCACGTTGTTATGATCTTCCGTGAACCGTTTCAAACCGTGCAGGGTGCTTTCCACCAGTTCATAATTCCAGTCCACCGTGAAGAAAGCAATTCGATATTTCATCGTTTCAACTCTCCGTTCCTGCCTCAAATCATGACGCACAAAAACCGGATACCGCGCCTGCGGTATCATCCTGACGGGAACTCGCATATCGACATTTTAATACAATCCGAAACAAAAATCAACCCTGAGATCAGGGTTGTCCATGAATCACGCATGAATGGTTCTGGCAACAGTCTCGGAATCGCCATCATCTCTTGATCTTCTGGAAAAATCGTCCGATCGCTCCCTTAAACTGTCCCAGCAGGTAGTTCACATACTCGTAATTCTTTCCTTCATAAATCTTTACGTTCCCCACAGCCTTCTCAGCCGGTTTCGGAATCAGCTCCAGCCTCATTCCGGCCCGTGCTCGTTCCTTTCCCGTTTCCTCCGTACCGTCCGTTCCACCGGTTTCTTCCGTCTTTTCCGATTCTTCCTTCAGCATCTCAATCACCGGTTCCAGGATCTGGTTAATCGCCTCAACCGAGTCCGGGCACAGGACCTCGTTCCACCGCCCCTTGCTAACCCGCTGAAAATCATAGTACAGGTGATCGAATCGATCCCGGGCCTCTTCCCATTCGGCCATCTTTCGCACGAAATCCCGCGTCTCCTGCTGTTCATTCCTCTCCGCAGCTTCCTTTGTCACAAAATACTTGTAGTAATTATCGTTCGGCAGCATATACTCCGGCTTCTTTGGAAGCTGAATCCCGATGATACACCGTTCCGATCGGTTGTTCTTCGTCTCCGGATCATAAGTCCGGGATATCTGAAACTGTACATAAACACTGTCTCCCTTACTTCTCAAAAAAATCCGTCCCTGAATTTCAGGAATCAAAACCGGTTCATTATAGTACATGGCAATCCTCCCAATTCATCTTTTTTCGTGTGACACCGTGCCTGGTTCCACACGAATCGTGTGGAACCGAAGCAGCCCTCAAAGCCTTGTTTTTTCAATGTTTCCCACATTCGTCATTTTTCTCCTCTCTGCGTCGTGTGAAACTGCCGATCCCCGTAAAACATAGATAAATCAATGCTTCCCGGCGATTTCTCTGATCGTGTGGAACTAAATTCGTGTGAAACTGACTTTTCCGGTAAATCCATCGCTTTCTTGCTCAGGCCCAAACCACCCCCTTCCATATTTTTCGGCAGAAAAAAGCTCCCCTCCGTTTTCCCGGAGACGGGAGCTCATGGCGCGGTCGCGCCCGTGGCCTTTTCGTTATCCACTCTGCCGATGATATCATATCATATGCCCCCCCTGTGACACAAGTATGACAAGGCATGACATTCGATGACATTGAGTGACATTTGATGACATCGATCGTTTTTTTGGAAAAAATTTAACCCGAAGGCGTCATGGCCTCCGGGTCTGGGTTTCGTCTGTCATTTCTCATCAGGGCTTTCAAGAAACGCCAGCATGAATTGTCTTGCGTCGTCCGACAGATGGGGAATCGCCGCGGAATCTTCCGCCGCGGCGTATAACTGCTCCATCAGGGCGTCCGTGGATGAAGGTTTTTCATGATCAGTATGCGTCAGCGGAATGGCAGTATCTGATTCCCACGGCGTCATGACCAGTTCCAGTTCATTCCATTCTCCGGGGCTGTCCGGATGATCTCCCGTATTCCATACTTCCACAAGAGAAAGCACATACGGCCCTTTGATCAGACATTTAAACGCCTTCACGGGAACCAGGTCGTTCAGGAAAGGATGAAAATAGGAATGATAGGCAACTTCCGTATGTTTTTCATCCCGAATCACAGGATGGAGCAAAGGGTGTGTCTGAATCTCCGAAGCATCTGCTTCCGATCCTGCAAGCAAAACCGTCTTCTGATCCTCTTCCCACATGATTTTGTTCTTCCCTGTATGCTCAATCAGCCTGGTCAGATATCGCTGAATAAGCTGTTCTTCCTCCGAAGGACATGTAAGATCCCTTGTCAGCAGCGCATCCACTGTTGTGGCCAGCTCCTTTGAAACCGCCAGAAGGAATTCCGCCCCCGGAGAAACATTTTTCTGTCCCTGCCGCAGCCTGGCCAGATACCCGGCGCTGACGCCGCATCTGGCTTCCAGTTCACCGATCCTGATCTCCCGTACTTTCGCTAAATGATATACATTATCTACAAAGAGATTCTTGTCATAGCTCATCTTCCCTTTTCCTCCTTCAATTCTGCCTCCCCTGTGATTTCCGGACCATTTGCTCCAATGCGCTGTCCCTGATTCTTTTCACCTGTCTGACCGACAGATTTAATTCCGTAGCGATCTCATCATATTTCTTTCTGGAAACATACAGGCTTGTCAAAACAAGGCTATCCCGCCCCTTTGTATACAGATTGATCACCTCGATCACCTGCATTCGCTTCTCCGCAATCTGTGCAAGCCTGTTGATCAGTTGCTTTTCCATAGCCTCTTTCTTCTCAATGGCCCGAACAAATAGCGGTTCTGTTCCGATGGACGACTGGACTTTCCCGTTTCCGTAATTCATGGGGGAAGAGATGCTTGCCGCATCCTCATTGATCGTCCTGATCTGGATTTGCAGGGCTGTAATCTGATCAGTCATCCTGCCGATGGCCTCCAGAAACGCCCGTACCTCTCTGAAATTCTCAAACCGGATGTCCGAACGATCTTCTGCGATTGTCATAGTCTCTGCCCCCGCAGGCACCATTTCCGGTCCCGCAGCCACAGTTTCTGCTCCGATCGCCAAAGTTTCCCCTTCCGGACCGCTCATCATCGGATTGAATAGATCCGTTTTCATGCTTTCCTGATCTTCCATCGTGTGTTCAACCACCTCCGTTAATCTTGGGTATGATAATTATATCGGTTGTTTATTTATTTGTCAATATAGATCGGCTATTTTATTTTTAAATAATTTCGCTTTCAGGGTTGATGGGTTTCCTTCTACTTAAATATGTATAGCCTTTCGTTGGTGGGCCTGACGCTGAGCCCATCCGGCCCGGCTGGCCGGTGTCACAAAAATGTCATTGGCGTAATAGAGTTCCTCCACCACATCCAGCACATAACCCTGCATCCGTCCGATCAGAGAAAACCGAAATTGTTTCGTAGGTAATCCCTTCTACGCCTGGGCTCTTTGATTTCCAAAGCCTTGAAGATCCACTGCTACCAATTGACTCGCATTTTGAATCTTTACTGGTTTTTATGCCAGTTGGAATTCTTTGTACAGCTTTTCACGGTATTCCTTATCCGCTGCGGCTTTATACACATCATCTGTACGTCAGAGCTCTTTTAATTTGGTAATCAGAGTGGCCAGCAGACTTTCTCCTTCTTCTTTTCCCATTCTCAGAATGGCATCGCTATAATTACACATATTGTTCACATCCTCCTTCAACTCTTCAGTCATCTGAATGTGATAGTCCTTGCAACTATCTGTATTGTTTTGCAGCAGCATGCTTTTGACTGATTATTTTTTCCTTCTATGCATCTGATTCAGTTCATCCATCATGGCACGGCGATTACCGTATATTTCACGCCAATGTTGCTCAATCTCCGCTGATTTCTGCTGTCCGCCGGGGAACTGTCGAATCTCAAGCAGGATATCCGCCAGTGCCCGATAGTGCTGACGATTGGCAACATGCAATGCAGATTGTTCTGCTTCCTTCGTGTATATCTCCAGATATTTATCCGGATAGAGCGAAAGCAACTCGTTCTTATACAGTCTGGCAGAATGTATTCCGCCTATAGACAGGACTTCCTGCATTAGCCGATCCAGCAAACCCTCTTCCCGATACAATTCCATCATTGAAGAGCGATGCTTCGAAAGAGAATTGAACAATTTTTCCCG
>CADBLV010000116.1 GCA_902795555.1 uncultured Eubacteriales bacterium
GCCTTCATTCACCGCCACCGTGACGTCCTTTTTGAGGATGAACTCCTTCTGATCGGAGGCGCGGACCACGGCATCCATTTCCGTGCGCATGAACGCGGGCGAGATAATCAGGCCCATGGATTCGCCGTCATAGGTGGAAAGATTGGCGGGGAACATACAGTCGATTTCGCCTTTTTGCAGCGCTTCCAGCGCGGAAGCCGCCGTGGGATAGGCTGTGGCTGTGAAATCGATGTGCGCGTTTTCCAGGGCTGTGGAGGCATATTCCAGATAATCCTTCAGGGCTCCGGTGAGCTTTCCCGTGACCGGATCGCTCGCGCAGAAGGCCAGATACCCATCCTGATAGCCTACGCGCACGGCGCCGTGATTCACAAGCCATTCCCGCTCTTTCGGACTGAGATAGAAATTGGTTTTGGAGGTGTTTAAGAACTGCTCATTGAGCTGGAGATTGTAGAATTTATCCTCGTCCTGAAGCAGGTTCAGAGCGTTATCCAGCTCCAGCAGGAGATCCGGCCGGTTCCTGCTGACCGCGAAAAAGAATTCGGAGGAGCCGATTTTGCTGATCGGAACCGCGCGGGACGGATCTCCGTAAACATCCACGGTGGCGAAGGCGTCGATGCCGTTATCCAGCATCAGGATGGACTTGTCTTCGGTGGCCGTCAGTTCAACCACTTCCGCTTCGATGCCGTGAGCCTGCAGCCAGGAGGAGAGCAGGGTGCTCATAAAGGTGCCCCGGGTGACGCCGATCTTTTTGCCTTTCAGGGATTCATTATAATTATCGGAGGTGATGACGCTGTTGTCAGGGGAGACAAAAATATAATAGGATTCCGTTCCCATGGGGAGGGAAGTGTAAAGCATCTTCTCCTGACGTTCCTGCGTGAAGGAAATATTGCTCATCAGATCAATTTCCCCGTTCATGAGCATCTGGAGCAATTCAGAGAAGCTTCCTTCCACATATTCATATTTCCAGCCCGTGTAGGAGGAAACCTTGCGAAGGTATTCATAGGAATACCCTGTGCGGCGGCCGTGCTGATCCGTGACAAAATAGGGGGGCTCATGCCAGCCGACACGCACCGTTTTCCGCTCCTCCGAAAACGCGCAGAGAGGCGTGAAAAGGGCTGTCAGGATGGATGTCAAAAGAATCACGGACAGGAAAAGGGCTGCATACCGTTTTTTCATAACGCTCGGTTCTCCTTATGCGCGGCCGCCGGAATTGTTCCGGAACAGATCCGCGTTGCGTGGTGCAAATTTTATTTTACCATAAAGCATCGTCTGTTTCAAGGAAAAGTATTTTTTGTCCGGGATGAAAGGCGGACGAAACAGGGAAAAAATGAAAGAAACCTGAAGAAAAAACGGAAGCGGAAAAAGCCGAAAAAACAGAAGGCGAAAATTACGACTTGACAAGGAAGGAAGAACGCGATATAATCGCGAGCGTTGAGTGCCCGTAGCTCAGTTGGATAGAGTGTCAGACTCCGACTCTGAAGGCCACAGGTTCGAATCCTGCCGGGCATACACGCAACGGAAGCACGCCGAAACGGTCGCTTCCGTTTTTTCATCGGAGTGAAAACCGGACGAAGAGACGGACGGATGGAACGATGAACCCAGGCTTACGGGTAACCGGAGACAGAAGGCCCGGGTGGAGAAGAAGGGGATCATTTGCTACAACTATTCGCTAAACCACAGTTTTACGAATAGTTGGCCCCAAAAAGGAGGTTTTATTCCATGAACGATTCCTCAATCAGGTTTCCTTTTAAACTGGGATTCGGACTGATGCGCCTTCCAAAGCTGGCAGACGGCGGGATTGATATCCCACAGGTTTGTGAGATGGCGGATCACTTTCTTCAGGCTGGCGGCACCTATTTCGACACCGCCTATACGTATGACGGCGGAAAAAGCGAAGAGGCTTTCCGGGCGGCGGTTGCGGAGCGATATCCCCGGGAGGCCTACACCCTGGCCACCAAGCTGCTGGTGAACGCCGGCGGAATCGCCTGCGAAGCGGACGCGAAGGCAGAATTGACGACCAGCCTGGCCCGGACCGGAGCGGGATATTTCGATTTTTACCTGCTGCACGCGATTCAGCGGTCGAACGTGGACAAATATGAGGAATATCATCTTTGGGACTATGTTCGTGAGATGAAGGAAAAAGGTCTGATTCGTCACTGGGGATTTTCTTTCCACGCGGATTCAGAGCTGCTGGAAGAGCTGCTGGAGAAGCATCCGGACGCGGAATTTGTTCAATTGCAGATCAATTATGCGGACTGGGAAAATCCCGGCGTGGCTTCCCGGAAGAACTGGGAGATCTGCAAAGCCCACGGCAAACCGGTCGTCATCATGGGGCCTGTGAAAGGCGGCGTGCTGGCCGATCCGATCCCGGAAGTCCGGGCCGTTTTCGACCGCGCCGACAGCAACAGGACCTATGCCAGCTGGGCTCTCCGATACGCGGCGAGTCTGGACAACATTCTGACTGTTTTGAGCGGCATGAGCAGCCTGGCGCAAATGGA